>JBBSNR010000083.1:0-9769 GCA_038260635.1 Phormidesmidales cyanobacterium | reverse complement strand
GGCTCGTGCCGAGATCTTGACATTTCCTCCTTATTATATTGAAAAGCAATATCCTTAGTTTTTTCTGCTATGCAAAAAGTTTTCTATCGCCTCTTCGATGTTTGGACAAGGAAGGTAAATCCGCGGATTGTTTCATTCGTTGCTTTTTTTGGGGGTTTGTGGCTGGGGGCCTGCATTCTGACGCTTTACCTATTGGCCGAGCTATCTGAAGGCGTGTTGGAGAGAGAAGCGTTTGCCTTTGATAAATCTATCTTGCTGCATATTCACCAGCTGGCAAATCCAGCGCTGGATACGCTGATGATTAGCATCACGCGCATTGGCGATCCGAGAACGGTTGTGCCACTTACCATTGCTATTTTTGGGTTTCTCTGCTGGAAACGCTATCGCCTGGAGGCCAACTTTTTTGCTCTGAATGCTTTGGGAGGTGCCGTCTTGAGCTATGTTTTGAAGCTAGCTTTTAGTAAGCCACGTCCCGAACTCTGGCCGCACTTGATATCCGAAAAGACATTTAGCTATCCCAGCGGTCACGCGCTAGGCTCTATGGTGCTTTACGGTTTTTTGTCGTATCTCCTGGCGTCTCTCTATCCCCCACACGCAAAAGCTTTTTACTGGATTGCGACTGTGTTAATTATCACAATCGGATTTAGTCGGCTTTACCTGGGCGTTCATTGGCCTACCGATATTATCGCTGGCTATGGAATAGGTTTCCTTTGGATCAGCGTTTGCATTACTTTGCTGCGGTTACACCAGAGGAAAGACAAAGCTGCCCTCGGCTAGCATTGCCAGCCTCACGGGTATTCGGTAGCCTGGCTGAGAGGCAGCAAGCGGATGGATACTCACCGAAAAGGCTACGTCTACATACGCTTGCGCGCCACTTTGCCTGACGTAATACAGCGGTTTTAGCGATCGCTTACACAGTCAGCAAAGCTATAGTGAGCAAAGTGGCCGACGCTATCTATTTCACTGCTAACGGTATGAAAATTCTCATTGTTGAAGACGATGCTCGGATTGCGGCTCCCCTCGCTAAAGACATGCGTCATCAGCATCACAGTGTCGATGTAGCCAAAGATGGCATAGAAGGTTGGGAGTACGCTCAGGCGGCTAACTACGACCTTATCCTGCTCGATGTGATGCTGCCCCGTTTAGACGGTATTGGCCTGTGTAAAAAACTGCGCTCAGCCCAGTGCCAGTCGATTATTTTAATGCTGACCGCTCGCGATACCACTAGCGATAAGGTGATTGGCCTAGACGCCGGCGCTGATGATTACTTGGTCAAACCCTTCAAGTTAGAAGAGCTTTCTGCCCGCATTCGCGCCCTTCAGCGCCGCAGTCGGGAGCTCACACCGCCCACTTTGCAACACGGTGGCTTACAGCTAGATCCGGCTAGCCAAGTGGTAACCTACGGGAAAGCGACGCTCTCACTTACCCCCAAGGAGTACCTGCTTTTAGAATACTTTATCCGCCATCCTGGGCAGGTGCTCAGCCGCTCGGCCCTACTCGATAAGCTCTGGGAGTTTGACCAGGAGTCGGGCGAAGGCACTGTTAAAACACACCTGACTAACCTGCGCAGTAAGCTAAGGGAAGCGGGCAGTCCTAAAGATTTCATCGAAACTGTCTACGGCATGGGCTACCGACTGATGATTCTAGAGGTTTAACTTTCCTAATCACAATATGTTTCAGAAAATTCGCACCCGCTTATTATTCAATAATTTGCTTGTGTTTGCCCTGGTGCTATCTGGGGCAGCGATCGCAGTGCGGCTGGTATTCGTACAAAATTTGAAACAACAGATCAGTGAAAAATTGATCGCTGGGGGGCAAGGCGTCGTTGCAGAAGCTGAGCTAGATGATAGTGGCCGGTTGAAAGTAGAAGATGAATTTTTGGCACAAACCCTTCTCAACGACCACCAGTCTTTTGAATGGTTTGACTTGCAAGGAAAGTCGGTTGAACGGATGGGAGAGTCTTTCCCAGAGACACCGCTGGATAAACAGGCGACTGCCAACTCTGTAGAGGTGGGGAAGCAGCATATCCACTACGTCACTTTGCCTATTGTCGGGGAAGAAACCGGGGAACGGATTGGCTATGTCAGAGTGGGTGAGCTAATGGATGAGTTTGATGAAACGGTGCTTCAGCTTGATGTGGGGCTAGGGGTGGGGGCGATCGCCGCCACTATTCTCAGCAGCGCCGGTATTTTCTGGCTCAACCGGCAGGCGATGGAGCCGATTGAAGAAAGCTTTCGGCGGTTGAAGCAGTTTACAGCTGATGCTTCCCACGAGCTACGCAGCCCGCTGATGGCGATTTCTAGCAATGCAGAAGTGTCGCTGAAGTACCCAGAGGGAATGCGAGAGGACGACCACGATGCAATGATGGCCATGCTGAGCGCTTCCGAGCAGATGAGAAGCTTAACAGAAGATTTGCTGCTGCTAGCTAGAACAGATAAAGTATCGCCGATACAGCTCGCACCGTTGAATCTAGCAAGTCTTCTTAAGGATTTGGTGCAGCTTTACCACACCCAAGCCGCAGAAAAGAATATTAAGTTCACGTCCGAAGTAGACCCTGAGCTGTGGGTACAGGGCGACTCGTCTACCTTAATGAGAGCCTTCACTAATTTGGTTCAAAATGCGATTCGCTACACGCCATCGGGCGGCGCAATTAGTATTAAAGCAAGGCGGCTGAACCATCAAACACAGGTTATGGTGAAAGATACAGGCATGGGAATTGCCCCAGAAAATCTGGAGAACATTTTCGAGCGATTTTGGCGAGCAGACCGGGCACGTAACTATAACGATGGTGGATCTGGTCTGGGTTTGTCTATAACTCAAGCTGTTGTCCACAGTCATAACGGAAGTATCGAGGTGATAAGCGATGTGGATCGTGGTAGTTGCTTTGTGGTTAATTTGCCTACGATGTCTGCCTCATAGATAAGGCAAGGTTCTTTTAATTCTAAATTTTGCCGACAAAAAGGCTTTCTTGCTTTGGTAAAAGCGCTATGGTTTGATTGAAGCTATTAGGGACCGGTTTGCTTGGTTTGCCTGAATGCAAAAATGTTGAGAGTTAGGTGGTGATAAACGAAACTCAAAAGAAAGACCGGGGCAAAAGCAGCATTTTTCGACAGGATTCGCAGTAGACCTTGTTATGATAGTTTCCATAGCTACCTCGGTCTGTGTTTTTGTGATTGCTAACAATCATCATTATCAAAACCTCTGAGACTCTGAGCCTATAGGCTCAGAGGTTTTGCTTGGAACATTGCAATTAGAGATAGCCTATCTACTTTGGATCACAAAAAAGCATTTCCTTCCACCGTCGATTCCAAGTCCACTTTCGCTAAGTTAGGGACTCACCTCTATCGCTACCGGCTCTGGACGCTTATCGTCTGGGCAGTCATTACTCTGATCAGCTTGGCCGTAGCGCCTCGTTTAGAAAGCTCACTGCAAGAAGTTAAAGTCGCCGACGAGACTGGCGAAGCCAACCGAACTGAACAGTTCATACAGCAAGCCTTTGATATTAATCCAGATGCGCTGACTATCGTTTTCAAACAAGCGCCAAGCTTAGATAAATCTGCTGCGTCAAAAGAGATAGAGGCTACACTTGACTCGATTAGTTATCAATCAGATGTCAATGTGATCGCTCGTCCGGCTGAACATCCTGAGTACATCAGCGCCGATGGCCAAACCCAATATGGCATGATCGATTTAAAGTCATCGGGCACCAATACTATTGAGCAGATAGAGCAGCTCATCGCCGATCGCCCTATTCAAAACGTAGATACCTACCTGACTGGCAAGCCCGCTGTTGATCGGGCCGTCCAGCGCGTCAGCAAAGCCGACTTGCGCAGAGTAGAACTGGCCGTTCTCCCCATTACTCTGGTCGTCCTGGTGCTTGTGTTTGGCTCAGTCGTCGCCGCTACAATGCCAATCGCCATGGGCGTCGTTACCGTTTCCGTCACGCTGGGACTGCTTTACCTGATTGCCCAACGACTCAGCGTTTCTGTCTTCGCGCTTAACCTCACCAGTATGCTGGGGCTGGGACTGGGCATTGACTACGCTCTGCTGATTGTTAATCGCTTTCAAAAAGAGCTGGCCGCTCACTCCGTAGAGCAGGCTATCAGCATTACCTCAGATACCGCTGGACGCGCCATTTTCTTCTCTGGTATCACCGTCTGTATCAGTCTTTTTGGGCTCATTCTCTTTCCGGTTCGCCTGCTCCAGTCTCTCGGCATTGCTGGCGCAATTGTCGTCTCTCTGTCTGTCCTTACGGCCCTGACCTTGCTGCCTGCTTTACTGAGCGTGATTGGTCATGGTGTTCATTACGGCAGCCTCTTCTCAGCGGGTAACAAACAGCAGAAATTCTGGAGTAAAGTCGCTCGCGCTGTCATCCGCCGTAGCGTCCTTTTTACGCTGCTTGTCTTGCTGGTTGTGACCGGACTCACCGCGCCCTTCTTCTCTGCCAGATTCGGCGTAGGCGACGCCGACATCCTGCCCGTTTCTGCACCGGCTAGAGAGGGTGTATACCAAATAAAACAGGCGTTTGGCCCAGGTGAAACAGCGCCTGTTTTGCTGGCAATTCAACCCCGAGTTGCGAATGAACCGCTCTTTTCTCCCGGTCACGTAGCCACTCTATACGACTTTGTGGATAGCCTACAGCAAGATCCGCGAGTCAGCAGCGTGCAAAGCATCGTCAATCTCGATCCCACTTTGACATTGCAAAACTATCAGCAGATGTACGCTAACCCAGACCAGATCCCTCTGCCTCAAATTGCTGCCGCATTTGATCGGCTCACCAGTCAGAAGACAACATTGGTCATTGTTAAAAGCAAAACCGACCAGCAATCTGAGGCTACTCGAAAGCTAGTCCAAGACTTTCGCGGCGCAAAATTAGCAGGTTTAAATATTCAGGTAGCCGGACAAACCGCCAGCGAACTAGACGTGATCGCGGCGATTAGACGCCGATTACCCCTGGTGCTGAGTCTCATCATGGTTGCGACTTTCGTGACGCTTAGTTTGTTGTTGCGATCACTCGTGCTACCTATTAAGGCCATCGTCATGAATCTGCTCTCTATGGGGGCATCCTTCGGCGCGTTGGTTTTCATTTTTCAGGAAGGACATTTTCAACGTCTGCTTAACTTCGAGCCGGTTGGCTACATAGATATTCTGCTGCCGGTTGTGCTTTTTTGTGTTTTGTTTGGCCTCAGCATGGACTACGAAGTCTTTCTCCTGACGCGGATCAAGGAAACCTATGACGGGTTGAAGCAGAATGGAGAGAGCCCAAATAAAAACAACACGGCCAGCGTCATCATGGGACTAGAGCAGACTGGTCAGCTCATTACCAGTGCTGCTTTGTTAGTAATTATTGTGACGAGTGCCTTTGCCTTTACCAGCCTAATTTTTGTGAAGGCACTGGGTTTGGGTATTGCGATCGCGATTGCGATTGACACTACCCTCATCCGCATTATCCTGGTTCCGGCCAGCATGAAGCTGATGGGCAAATGGAACTGGTGGGCTCCCCGGTTTTAACACAAATTATTTCGGCACAATCTGCGAAACTAAGCCTGAAGCAGTAGATTCGTATGATACCTAAGGTGCTTTCTCACCCTGATTTGATTGTGGATTAACTCACCTGAAGAGAACCATTATGAAACGTCTCATTGCAAGCTTCCTGACTGTTAATTAAGAAGAGTGAAGTCAACGTTCACAGGGACGATTGCTCCTCGCTTGGGCCACCTTTCAATTGGTAGGAGCGCCGCCTTTTCAGGTGCAGTTGGCTGATAGCATAGAAAACCTGAAGCCCTAATCTTTGACTGTTTAGACTTAAGACCCGCTCTGGTATGAAACGCAAACGCCTCGTCGGACTACTCATCATCGTTGGCTATAAGGCAGTCTTTGCTGTGGTGCTGGCGATCGCGAGTGTGGCGCTGTGGTTCGCTCCCGACAATACCAGCGCACTAACGGCTTTTTCGGAAAGCTACTTGTTTGAAGGCAAGCTGGCAATTGTGGAAACGATGGTCGTAAAGCTATTGAAGCAAAATGCCCAATCGCTGTACTATACCAGCCTAATTATGGGGCTATACGCCGGGGTGACGGTAGTAGAAGCTACCGGGCTGTGGTTTCAAAAGCTATGGGCAGAAGCCATGGTCATGGTGCTGGTGGGTTTGGGAATTGTTCCAGAAATCTGCGAGCTGAGTAAAGGATTCACGCTGCTCAAGCTGAGCATCTTTGTGATTAATCTTGCGATTTTGGCTTATTTGGTGAGGTTCTTTCGTCGTCAGATGCGATCGCACAAAGCCCACCATCCCAGATCATAGCGGCTGTCGCAAAAGACTGAGTGAGATCGTCGGGACTGGCTTTTGGGGAGAACGAAAACTTGATTTGGAAAAGTTGTTCTGTCTTTCCGAGTTCCTGACACTCTCTCCCTAATATACAAAATATAGACCAGCAGAAAAGACATCACACCTTGCCCTACGCACCGCATTCGGAGCGATCGCGCCAGCAAAAAAGATGGCATCGAACTGGGCTCTATATCACTCGAAGATAACCTTAAACACTTTTCCTACACCTACAAGGTAACTATCATGAAACGCACTGCTTTTTCTCTCGTCTCCGCAGCTTTGATTTCTGTTGCCATCGGGCCTATGGCCCAAGCAGCCCCTAATCTAAACCATAGAGGCGGCCTGCATCCCACTGTCCTCAATCCGGATCACACTACGCCTACTGACGTAGAGCCTTCTGCACAGGCACATCCAACTCCCGCACTAGAGCAAGCTCACCTGAACCGTCTCGACCGGGTTGCTACTACGCCTAGCTCACTTGATCGTCAGCAGGCTACACCCACCAACGATCTGGATCCTTATAATCTGGCATCGATCTCTCCTTTGCAGCAGATGCGTCTAGATCATCTCAACAACAGCAACTAATTCTATTGAATTTAGGTAAGGTCGGTATTCAGACTGCCGTTTTGCAGGGCTCTGAATACCGATGTTCCAGGAACCTTCTGGTCTTACCGAGTTCTTGACGATTATCTCATATTGTTTTCTTGTCACTGGTTACGAATCCAGACAATCCCCGAATTAACTTCCGCGCATTAACGGCTCCCTTTCTGATTACACTTTTGGAGAGAAGAATGAACAAGGTCGCAGAGGTTACGCTTTTTTTCTGGATTATGAAAATCCTGGCTACCACCCTGGGTGAAACGGCAGGTGATTTTCTTTCGCAGGGCCTAAACCTCGGCTATTACGTGGGTTTTGCCATCACGTTTACGATACTAGCGATTATTTTATGGGCTCAGATTGGCGCTGATCGATACCGGGCTGTGCTTTATTGGACGGCCATTGTAGGGACGACCACAGCCGGAACCGAAGTCTCGGATTTGATGGATCGCTCTCTTGGCCTTGGTTACGCGGTGGGCTCCTTGATTTTGGTAACCTGTTTGCTGGCGACGTTGACCATTTGGTATTATCGTGACCGCGACCTTAGCGTTTATCCCATCGTCAAGCGAGACGCTGAAACTACTTATTGGATAGCCGTTGTATTTTCTAATAGCTTGGGCACCGCCTTTGGTGACTTTTTGGTAGACAACGCCGGATTTAGCTATATTCAAGGTGCCTTGGTGACTGCTAGCGTCATAGGGGTGGTGATTGCCCTGCACTACGCCACTAAAATCAACGAGATTTTGTTGTTCTGGATTGCCTTTATTTTTACTCGACCCTTCGGTGCAACCTTCGGAGACTTTTTGACCAAGCCTTTGGCAAAAGGTGGGCTAGAAATACCCAGAGGGATCGCTTCGCTGATTACGCTGGTGCTGCTTTCAGTCATTCTGTTCTTCTCTATGAAATCGGAAGATAAAAAGCGAGTTGCCGAACGCCACCAAGCCCATGCCGGACACGACATTGTTTAAGCCCCGTTCAAGTCTAGTTTAAGCCCAACGGCTGATGAGCTTTTAAGTTTTAATCTCAAAATCACCCATCCAGGAAAACCCCATGCAGGACATCTCGGTTCCGGTTTCAGACAATATCAAAAAGGCACTGGTGAGAGTGCCCGCTGTGACGATTTACTTTTGGATCATCAAAATGATGGCGACCACTGTGGGTGAAACAGGTGCAGACTTTTTGGCTTTCAACTTAAAGCTAGGGCTGCTGACGACCTCACTGGTGATGAGCGTTTTCTTAATTGTGGCATTGGTCAATCAGTTCAGACTTAAGCGCTACATTCCGGTCAGCTACTGGACAGTCGTCGTGCTGCTCAGTATTGTCGGTACGCTGGTCACAGATTTAATGGTAGATGATCTGGGCGTGAGTCTGGTAACTGCGACCGTTGGCTTTAGTATTTTGCTGGCCATTGTGTTTGCAGCCTGGTATGCCAGTGAGCATACGCTGGCGATGCACTCTGTGCAAACGGCAAAACGAGAGAGTTTTTACTGGGCAGCTATTTTTGTCACATTCGCGCTGGGTACGGCGGCAGGAGACTTTTTGGCGGAGGCGTCTGGCCTGGGCTATTTTCAATCGGCGCTGGTGTTTGGTGGAGCGATCGCCCTGATCGCCGCCGCCCACTTCTACGCTGGCATGAACGAAATCCTGGCCTTCTGGATGGCTTACATTCTGACGCGGCCGCTGGGTGCCTCCTTTGGCGATTTACTCTCACAGCCTGTTAAAAATGGCGGATTGGGCTTTGGGACAACGGGCACCAGCATCATTTTTCTCACCGTCATTGCACTCTTGATTGGCTATTTGACTGTGACCCGCAAAGATCAAATCAGAGTCAGCGCAAAGTAAGTATAGATTCGCAGTTAACCAGAAGGCGGATGCGATCGCTCGATTGCATCCGCTGAGCAGAACACAGCACAGCACAGAAGGATTCACTCAAAGGATTCATTCGATGTCAAATAGACTTTATCGCGCTAATTGCCGATAAAGTCTATTGTGAATAGCGCGGCGACTGCGCCGAGAAATACCCAGCGTCGGGGATGGCGCATTGCTAAGATAGCATGGCGCATTGCTAAGATAGCAGCGATGAAGCAAGTTTTGTCGCCTAGCTCTGATAGCGCAATCAGCAATAACCCGGCTGTAAATCCAGTTAATAAACCCATGCTCGGCTCCGGTAATGTGTCGGTATGGCAGGCATGATGGATGTTGTAAGCACACTTCACCAGGCCCACTTTAACCGTGGACTTAGTGAAGGTCTTGCTTGGTCAGCTGGAAATTCCTTCTAGAAATCTCTTCTAGAACCTTCCAATTGACCGTCTGAACCAGGCTCATCGCCAGTATGTTGACTCAGACAGGGGACTCTCTTGGAAAACCAAAGGAGCCTTAAGCTACTCCCCTTCATTCATCAAAAGAATACCATCTTGCGCTTGTAAAAAGAGCATTAGAATTGTGACGAATTTTAAGCCAGTTGATTGAGCCTGTAGCCGCGTGTAAAAAAGCAGGGAATGACAAACAGCGTTAGTATCGTGGCTAAAGAGAGCTCCTTAAATTCGCCGGTCAGGCGATCGCTAAGTAGCTGTGTAGTATTAATTACAAAATAGAAATTTCAAATTTGCCGATTTTGTAGGCTTTATGGCTTTCTTGTTTTGTAAACTATTTTGCATGACTACTTAATTCGGGTACTTGGGCCTGCACCACCGCTGCTTGCGCCCGCGCTGTTTTGACGGCAACAGCAACTGGAAATGGCCAGAGCTAAATGGCCAGAGCTATAGATGACGCCAGTCGGCATTTGAACGCGACCAAATGTCTGTCAACGCTGAGGCAGCAGGTTACAGTTAGGTAATGGTGTCGGAGGT
>JBBSNR010000082.1:0-9823 GCA_038260635.1 Phormidesmidales cyanobacterium | reverse complement strand
TTAAATATTAAGCAAAGTGGCCGACGCTATAGCTGCTGACCTGGGTCAGAAAAGTTTTATTCAATTCATGAGCACACAGCTGTCAGAAAGTGAGCATTCGGCTAAGTCAGCAGGCGGAATTGCGCCAGTTTCTTTGGCTTATATAGGCGATGCTGTTTTTGAACTCTACGTGCGATCGCGCCTGCTGATCCCAGCCAAGCGCATTCACGACTATCACCAACAGGTAGTTGCCCAAGTCAAGGCCGAACAGCAGGCACGCTGCGTAGACATGCTCGACCCACATTTGAGTGACGCTGAGCGAGATATTTTGCGACGTGGGCGAAATGCTACCTCTGGTCGCCAGCGCCGAGCGGCGGCCAAAGACTATCAAAGCGCGACTGGCTTTGAGACCCTGATTGGCTTTCTCTACCTGAGCGATCAGCCTCGCTTGTTCGATCTGCTCAATCGTTTAGAAATCGACTAGAGGGATAGCGATCAAGCCTAAGTCCGCCTACACTTAAAGGCAGTATTAGCCCACAGGGAATTACCAGAGGAATTGCGCGTGAGCGGCCCAGAGCATCCATCCGACCCTTCAGAGCCATCCTTTAGATCTCCCCGGCGGAAGTCTGGCCCTAAGCCTCACAACCGGGCCCCTGGTGCTGGAGCGAAACCTCGGCTCAAGGCTAACGCTTCAGGAAGTGGTAGACCGAAGCGCTCGGGAGCTAAGCCCTCAGATCGCCCTCAGACAGGGAAAGGGCGAGGGGCTTTCAAGTCAGGCAAGCCCAGAACCAGTAGCTCGCCTCAAGTGGGCTCTAGCGATCTCCATCAAGGTGATGACCCTAGCAGCCCGTTAGAGAGTCTCAGCCCGGATCTCATTTACGGTCGCCATGCGGTAGAAGCGGCGGTCGCTGCCAAGCGATCGCTCAATCGCCTGTGGATCAATGCCAAGCTTCGCTATGACGCCCGTTTTCGCCCGCTCATTGTAGAAGCCAAAGCCAACGGTGCGGTGATTGACGAAGTCGATAGTCTGCGCCTCGCTCAGATGACTCAAGGGGCCAGTCATCAGGGCATTGTCGCTCAGGTCGCTGCCTACGAATATGCCGAACTAGAGACACTGGTTGAGCAGGCCAAAGCTGCTGCCCGCCGCCCTGTCATTGTCGCCGCCGACGGCATCACCGATCCCCACAATTTGGGTGCGATTATTCGCTCAGCCGAGGCCATTGGCGCTCAGGGGATCGTGATCCCGCAGCGGCGCGCGGTTGGGATCACCTCTACCGTTGCGAAGGTAGCTGCGGGTGCTTTAGAAAATATTCCTATTGCTAGAGTTGTCAATCTGGGGCGATCGCTAGAATACCTGAAAAGCAGTGGTTTCTGGATTTACGGTCTAGCCGTTGAAGCCGCACAGCCCATTCACGCCGCTGACTTTTCAGCACCTGTTGTTTTAGTGGTAGGTGCCGAAGGAGCTGGTCTGAGCCTGTCCGTGCAAAACCTCTGCGATTCGCTGGTCACCATTGAGCTACGCGGTAAAACTCCCAGCCTCAATGCGTCTGTGGCCACTGGTATGGCGCTTTATGAGATCTACCGTCAAGTCTGGATAGATAAATTACCGGCTTTAACGATTGGCAGTTCTTCGGGTGACGAAGTATAAAGATATAGGCGCTGAGGAAAAGCGTTTTCTCAGATTGTTATATTCAAACATTCATAACTAAGCATCTGTTTTAAGATAAAGTTCTTGAGCAACTTGCTCATTGAGGAGATGCGGTTGCAGGCCAAGCTGTATCACTGGTTCCCCCAACGGTTTGCCTGGCAACTGTTCCAAGTTTTTTCTCTTCTTTACATAGCAAATCTTCTATCGGTGGGCACTTTCCCATCTGACGGCTCTATCCAACAGTCCGATGTTATAGGCCCCATCTGGCCACTCAATGGTCATATTCGTTTGGCCAGTAAAACCGTCCATCTGTAAAGACATCCCCTATTACTGTAATGAAAAACTTTTTTGGCAATCTATTCGGTTTGTTCTCTACGCCTTGGTGGGTAAAAATTACCACGGCAGAGCCTCACTGCATTTATTATTTTGGACCGTTTGACAGTGAAACAGAGGCTATTCAAGCTAAGCCTGGCTACATTGAAGATCTTCAGCAAGAAGGCGCTCAGCAAATAAAAACCAGCTTGCAGCACAGCTCAGAACCCGAAGAACTCACCATTGAACTTGAGACCTCATTGCAGTCTTCGGTGATGCTGCCAGCTTAGATTCGAGCTTTAGAGTCACAGCTGTCAAAGAACGGCGGACTCAAGCGGCGACCTGATTTAGTGTGGTGCCTCGGTAGGATCCCTGAGTAGTGAGTCGATCAGTGTGAAATCAGGTCGCCATCTGTACTGCTTCAGATCCAGCTTTCCTTTTACAAATGCGATCCCTTCTGCCTTTAATAAAAGCTGTTGCAGATCGTCATTTCCGTCTCTAAGTGAAGAGCGGGAGACTTCTCCCTTGGCATTGATCACTCTGTGCCAGGGAATCTCGCTGTCGCTAGTTATTTTATAAAGGGCATAGCCAACTACTCTGGGCTTACCCATCAGTCCTGCTAAGTCTGCGACCTGACCATAGGTCGCTACTTTCCCATGGGGAATCTGTTTGACAACTAAGTATATTTTCGGATAGCAGGACATTATTTTGTCAGCGTTTTATCGGAATTTAACCGAGTTACTTGTTATCCAGGAGGGTCTTGTCCAAGACAATGCTATTCAGCATAGTTGGCGGGATCATTGAAGGCGGCCATGCTGAAGCAGTGGGCGCAGTCTAGCACCATGAGCGATCGCGCAGCCACCGTCACCTCATGCTCCCGGCAATAGATCTTACCTTGCTCGACAAAACCACTGGGCTCTTTGGTATCTATCAAAATTTGCCACTGCTGGCTCTCAATAGAGGCAGGAATGCTAAACGGCAGCGGCTCAGCCGAAGGATTGAAAAACATCAGAAAACTATCGTCAAAAATCCGCTGTCCCCGGCTGTCTACGTTAGGAATTTCTGCGCCATTGATAAAGATACTAATGGCTTTGACGGCGCTATCATGCCATTCACTGTCATCAATTGTGCTGCCGTCAGGAAGAAACCAGCCGATATCTACCACGCCAGAACCGTGAATTTCGCGCCCAAAAAACCACTGATGCCGACTAAAGACCGGATGAGCCCGGCGAAAAGCAATCAGCTTGCGAGTAAAGGTCAATAGCGCCTGGTCATCGGGCTGCAAGCACCAGTGAAACCAGGACAGTTCGCTATCTTGACAGTAAGTATTGTTGTTGCCCTGGGTGGTCCGGCCCATCTCATCTCCACCCAAAATCATGGGCACTCCCTGAGAAAGCATCAGAGTCGTTAGGAGATTTCGTCGCTGCTGAGCCCGGAGCGCCAGAATCTTGGGATCGTCGGTCTCTCCTTCTGCCCCGCAGTTCCAGGAGCGGTTGTAGCTCTCCCCGTCCCGGTTACCTTCACCATTGGCCTCATTGTGCTTTTCGTTGTAGGTCACCAGGTCATTGATCGTAAAACCATCGTGAGCGGTGATGAAGTTGATGCTGGCATGAGGCAGGCGACCATCGTCTTTATAGAGATCGGAACTACCGGTAAAGCGAAAGGCAAAGTCTCCCAGGCTACAGTGCTGTCCCCGCCAAAAGTCACGAATGGTATCGCGGTATTTGCCGTTCCACTCAGACCATAGCAGCGGAAAGTTCCCGACCTGATAGCCGCCTTCGCCCAGATCCCAGGGTTCAGCAATCAGCTTGGTCGTTGACAGCACTGGGTCTTGATGAATAATGTCAAAAAAGGATGAAAGCCGGTTGACTTCGTACAGTTCGCGGGCTAGTGCCGAAGCCAGGTCAAAGCGAAAGCCGTCTACGTGCATCTCCTGCACCCAGTAGCGCAGACTGTCCATAATCAGCTTGAGTACCTGGGGATGCCGCACGTTTAATGAATTGCCGCAGCCTGTGAAGTCCATATAGTAGCGGGGTGCGGTTTCCACCAGACGGTAGTAAGCGGCATTGTCTATACCCCTTAGTGAAAAAGTGGGGCCAAGGTGATTGCCTTCCCCGGTGTGGTTGTAAACCACATCTAAAATGACTTCAATGCCTGCTTGGTGCAGCGCTTTTACCATTGCTTTGAACTCGCGGACTTGCTGACCATACTGGCCGGATGAGCTGTAGCCCGCGTGAGGCGCAAAATAACCCAGGGAATCGTAACCCCAGTAGTTGTGCAGCCCGGTAGTCACCAAATGCCCCGGATGAACGTCGTAGTGATGTATCGGCAGGAGTTCTACGGCTGTAACACCCAAATCTTTGAGGTGGGCGATCGCCTCAGGATGCGCCATCCCTGCGTATGTGCCCCGCAGCTCTGCTGGAATTTTTGGCTGCTGCTTTGTAAACCCGCGAACGTGCACTTCGTAGATAATCGTCTGATCCCAGGAGATATTAGGATGAGCGTCATCTTGCCAGTCGAACTCAGGATCAATCACCACTGACTTGGGCATAGAGGCCGCGCTATCGGCAGTTGAAAAATCTAGATCTCGGTCGCGATCGCCAAAATGATCCATCGGAAAGCTAAACAGCTCCGGGCCGAAGCGGATATCGCCTGTAAGCGCTTTAGCATAGGGGTCGATCAGTAGCTTATTTACATTGAACCGGTTGCCTTCCACCGGCTGATAGGGCCCTTCTACTCGAAAGCCATAGTGCTGACCCGGTCCGATGCCCGGTAAAAATCCATGCCAGACGTAGTTTGTCATTTGAGGCAGTCGTACCTGGGTCTCACCGCCCGACTTGTCAAATAGGCACAGAATTACCCCGGTCGCATTTTCAGAAAACAGCGCAAAATTAGTTCCTTTGCCCTCCCAGGTCGCGCCTAGAGGGTGCGATCGCCCTGGCCAAACTTCTACCGTCATAAACCCTGAAACCATTCAACTCTCAAGTCTAACCGTACCAATTGTAGCGACCTGAAAGCCAGCTCCTCGGATTTATCCGCCTAAAAAACTGCCTGCCAAGGTGATAGGCATCACGCCAGCTAACGGCGCTCATCACACCGGCATCATTTTATACCCAGTACCCTGATAGAGTTATGTTTAGGGTTCGTGACATGCCTACAGTTAGCCGTCGTCCGCTCAGACCCAACCCATTCATTTCGCTGCGTGACCCTAAGTCGGGTAAATGGAGAGTGATCCTAAAGCGGCCCCGCCATACGTCTGATAACCTGCCCTCAGCGCTGCCAAAAGCGGCGCTTGTTCTCAGACGGAACCGGCAAGCCTAAAGCAGTATGAAACTCTTGCTGTACCTTTCGTGTGAGTCGCTTAGAGACCTGACGAACAATCTGATTGAGCAGCTGGTCGCCCGATGCCTTGACCAGATTGTCAGGCAATACCTGAACAAATCGCGGCAGCTCTACCCAGGTAGACAGGCTTAGCTCCCACTCTACATGCGTTGTTTTATCGATTGATAGGTCTGCCGACAGATTTTCTGGCAGGTCTTCTAGAGAGCCTTCGCAAAGCGTCATCGAAGCTCTGAAATCAACATCGTAGCCAGCGGGCTCGTAGCCAGGCACAGGAATGGTCTCTATGCGGTAAACGCCTTCGTCTTGAGGGAGCAAATGCAAACCGATCTTAGGCTCTATCTCGTGGTTCAGGCTTTTGAATTTGCCTACAGTTAACCCATAGCCATTGTCTCCAATCGACTCTACGGTCATTGGCTTAGCGCAGCGATGGAACCACTCCTGATGATCATCTAGATACTTGGCAACACTCGCCGCATCCGCGTACATCTCCATGTGGCCAATATAGTTGCCTTGAAAGTGCAATGTCTCTTTCGAAGAAAATTCTGCGTGTGAAGTTTTTTGAGCTTCAATCAGACTAGCACTCGCCTTAAGAAATTGGGAGCCTCGCTGCGAGGAAGATGAGCTAGAAGGAATTTGCATGAGGGCAAGTCAAAAGATTGGTTCAGGATATTTTTGGAACGTGCGTGCGAACTGTAGCTTAGGTCACTGAAGCTTGGGCCACTGAGTTATTTTTGTGCGATATTTGCTGCCTGGATTACCCGTATAAAGCAAACTTTATGGAGCAAAATATACTTAAATCCACAGTATCTACTGGCCAACCGTAACGGCCTTCGTTGATTTACGGATATGAAAGCCAGATCTAAAGCTGAGACTAAAGGATACGTACAGAGGAGGGGCTCATCACTACAGAGAACCCTCTATACTGCATGAAACTTTGAAGCAAAGGGGTTCTAGCATATGAGAGCACTGGTCGCAGGCGCAACCGGCCAAACCGGTAAACAGATCGTCACACAGCTACTTGAGCAGGGCATGACGGTCAGAGCGCTGGTGCGAGATCCAGCGAAGGCAGCAGCTGAGCTGCCGGCTGATGTTGAGATTATTGTAGGCGATGTGCTAGAACCGGGCAGCTTCAGAGACGCTTTGACAGATGCTCAGGTTTTAATCAGTGCTACTGGGGCTGCGCCTAGTTTTGATCCGACTGGCCCCTATAAAGTTGACTGCGAAGGCACCAAAAATTTGATTAACGCCGCCAAAATGTCAGGTGTCGATCAGTTTGTGATGGTTTCTTCGCTATGTGTTTCCAAGCTATTCCATCCGCTTAACCTGTTTTGGGGCGTGCTCTATTGGAAAAAGCAGGCTGAAGACTACCTCAAAGAAAGTGGCGTTCCTTACACTATTGTGCGTCCCGGCGGCTTGAAAAACGAAGATAATGACGAGGCCATTGTCATGTCGGCAGCCGACACGCTGTTTGAAGGCAGCATTCCCCGCCAAAAAGTTGCGCAGGTCTGTGTAGCGTCTCTGAGCCAGCCGACCGCTAAAAATAAGGTGGTAGAGATCGTCACCAGTGAAAATGCTGCCCCGCAGCCGCTAGCAACCCTGTTTGCCAACGTTGGCTAGAGACTGCGAGCTAACTGGTGCTAAAAGAACCAGCCATAGCTATGCAGGCCTTTGCCCAAAAGGTTGACCCCCAGATAGCAAATCCATACCACGACGAATCCTGAGGCGGCTAAGATGGCCGGCTTTCTTCCCTGCCAACCCTTGGTAATGCGGGCGTGCAGGTAGGCGGCGAATATCAGCCAGGTGATCAGCGCCCAGGTTTCTTTGGGGTCCCAGCTCCAGTATGATCCCCAGGCTTCGTTAGCCCAGACTGCGCCAGCGATAATGCCGATGGTCAGCAGCGGAAATCCTAAGCCGATGATGCGGTAGCTGATGTTGTCTAAGGTATCTGCCAGGGTTAACCGCTGCGGCGAGAGGGCGGTTGCCACAGCCGGTTTGGTTCTCTCTAGGACAGCCGTGCCGCCGCTAGAAATACTCAGTGGCTCGGGAGATGGGTTTTCTGCGGCTAGGGCAGAGTCCGCCCGCTTCAAGGCGTACTTTCTATCGCGAAATCCGCCGGTTCCGACAGAGCTGCCCTTTAGTTCTACTGACTGTCCTCGGGTGACGATGAGAAAGGCGATCGCAATCATTGAGCCCACCATCAGCGCCGAGTAGCTAAGCAGCATGACGCTCACATGCATCATCAGCCAGTTGGATTTGAGCGCAGGTACCAGTGGCTCAGAGACCTGCATGGTCGAAGGCAGAGTCAGCGTGGCAAAGGCGGTGATGCCCATCGCTACCGGAGAAGTCACTGCGCCCACCCAGCGGCTGCCGCTCATGCGCTCAGCGACGAAGTGTATCGCGGTGATGCCCCAGGCAATAAAGAATAAGGATTCGTACAGATTGCTGAGCGGAAAGTAGCCGCCCTCTATCCAGCGAGCGGTGAGTAGAGCCGCCAGGGAGAGATTGCCAATTGCCATGCCCGCTCCGCCAATCACCGGCAGCAGCTTAATCTCTGAGAATGCCAGACCGCCCCAGTAGGCCAGCATAGTGACAAACAGAACGGCGAAAGCGGCGTTGTCTAACCAGCCTTCTAGATCGGCAAGATTCAGATTGGCGATATCCATAAGCAGCATCAATTATTCAGTCTTTCTTAATCTCAGGGACTCATCCCTTTCTATATCTTACCGATAGGAGATGCGAAGGGTGATAGAACTGAATGAATGTTAATTTCCCTGACAGATCAGCAGCCGTAGCTTAGACAACGGCTGCTAAGTTGAATTGCACCTATAAATACAGCTGTACAAATACACCCACATATCACCGAGAGAATAATCATGGACGAGGCGGCACTCTGGCAGCGCTATCAGGACTGGCTCTATTACCACGAGGGGCTCGGCATCTATGTCGATGTCAGCCGGATGAGCTTTGATGAGGAGTTTGTCGAACAGCTCACTCCTCGATTTGAGCAGGCGTTTGAAGCGATGGCAGAGTTGGAAGGCGGGGCGATCGCCAACCCCGACGAAAACCGCATGGTCGGCCACTACTGGCTGCGCAACCCCGATTTGGCCCCTTCCGAAGCGCTGAAAAAAGACGTTACCGAAACTCTCAGTGCCGTCAAGGAGTTTGCTGAGAAAGTGCGGGGCAGCGAGATTACGCCACCCGGAGAAAGCCGCTTCACCGATATTCTCTCAGTGGGCATCGGCGGCTCAGCCTTGGGGCCTCAGTTTGTCTCTAAGGCGCTGACCGAGGCTCATCCAGATATTGATATTCACTTTATCGACAACACCGACCCGGTGGGGATTGACCATACCTTTGCGGAGATTGGCGATCGCCTCAAAAGCACACTTGTTCTAATCGTTTCCAAATCTGGCGGCACTCCCGAAACCCGTAACGGCATGGTCGAGAGCAAAGCAGCCTTTGAAAAAGCGGGCCTCAACTTCGCCAAGCAGGCCGTTGCTGTCACTGGGGAAGGCAGCAAGCTAGACAAAATTGCCACCTCCGAAGGCTGGCTGGCCAGCTTTCCCATGCACGACTGGGTAGGGGGACGAACCTCTGAGCTATCGGCAGTAGGTCTGTTGCCCGCTGCGCTTCAGGGCATTGATATTCAATCAATGCTAGACGGGGCCAAAGAAATGGACGATGCCACCCGCGTTGCCGACGTTCAGCACAATCCGGCAGCGCTTTTAGCCCTTTCCTGGTATTTTGCAGGCAACGGTAAAGGCGAAAAGGACATGGTTGTGCTTCCTTACAAAGATAGCCTTTTGCTCTTTAGTCGCTATTTGCAGCAGCTGGTGATGGAGTCACTCGGCAAGGAAGAAGACCTGGATGGCAACACGGTTTATCAGGGCATCGCTGTCTATGGCAACAAAGGCTCTACTGATCAGCACGCCTATGTTCAGCAGCTGCGCGAGGGGGTGCCTAATTTCTTTGCCACGCTGATTGAAGTGCTGCAAGACCGCACAGGAGAGTCAGTCGAAGTCGAGCCTGGGGTCACTTCTGGTGACTATCTTTCGGGGTTATTGCAGGGCACCCGCCGCGCCCTCTACGAAAACCATCGCGACTCTATCACCATTACCGTGCCTGAGGTATCGCCTCGGATCGTGGGTGCGCTGATTGCTCTCTACGAACGAGCGGTCGGGCTCTATGCCTCTTTGGTCAATATCAATGCCTATCATCAGCCGGGCGTAGAAGCGGGCAAAAAGGCAGCGGCTGACGTGCTCGATCTGCAAAATCAGGTCAAAGATGTGCTGAGCAGCGCAGAAACGCCTTTATCTGTGGCTGAAATTGCGGACCAAGTGGCGTCTTCAGACAAGGTTGAAAATATCTACAAAATTGTGCGTCATCTCGATGCCAACGGTCGCAGCGTAAAAATAGAGGGTGATCTCAGTCAGCCAGCGTCGCTCAAAGTATCGGCGCGCTAGCAGAAGCAAGGGCTGCTAGCCACTCAAAAGAAGCGATGTCTTTTAGAGCGGATAACTTTACAATAGATACCTGCTATTTTGG
>JBBSNR010000081.1:0-9824 GCA_038260635.1 Phormidesmidales cyanobacterium | reverse complement strand
TTGCAACAAAATGCCGATATCGCCATAGGGAATCGCCTCGTCAATCAGCACCGCCGTCGCCTGAGGAATCGCCATCCCCAACAGACTGGTCACCACCCCGGTCAGCAAAATCATCCAGAGATCGCGCTGACGACCGTGAAAGGCAAACTGTAGCAGTGTCCAAGCGTTGAGCTGACCGTCGGGAAGCGGTCGATAAAAGACCGTGGCCGTCGGCTCCAAACCATTGGCCACGGCTGCATCGACGGGGGTGCGCTGCAAACTGACCGGATCTAGCAGTTCGTAGCGGCTGTTTTTGACGCTCAGCAATGCCATCGGCTGCCCCGTCTCTCGGGCGTAAGCCACCATGGGGCCGCTATCTTGGTGCCACCACTGTCCTCGCAAGAGTACCTGTCTCAGGCGCAGATGAGAGGCGCGGGCGATCGCTGCCAACGGATCTTTGACCTGCACCAAATTTTCAGACCGACTCGGTGGCAAGATGGGCACTCCCAGCGCCTGTCCGACCGCTCCTGCCGCGACTAACAGCGGTGTCTCAGCCGATAAAAAGCTGTTGTCTTGGGGCTTTAGCAGCTCGGCTAGTCCTTGCAGCGATCGCTGTGTTGTTTGCAGATTAAGCTGCTGCCGCTGTTGAAACTGTTGAAAATCAGACCGGTCTTGCGCTGCGATCAGCGTCTCAATCAGCTTCAGGCAGTGGTGGTGAAATTGAGCGATACCTTTGGCAATCAGCTCGGGCTCTGCGATTTCTTCAAGCTTACAGACCTGAATTTCTGAAGACGCCTCTGCCTGTAGCCAGGTACCTTTCGCCAGGGGAAATATGCCTGAGTCCGCTGTAATCGGCGTATCTGAGCGGTTTAGCCAGAGCGATCGCCCCCTTTTAATCCTGACCCAGGCGAGCTGATCGCCGGGACTATAACAGTCGCCGCTTTGAAGCGAAATGTAGGAGGAAGAGAACAGCAGCGGTGGCGATGCCGGTTGGGGAAATCCCTCTATTTGACTAAAGTGATTGAACCAGGAGGCTGTTTGTAGCTGAATGCTATGCCAGGGAAGGGGAACTAGAACGGTGGGCTCGAAGGCGATCGCAACTAGCCCATCCTTCTCAGCGATCGCCCCGAACAGCATCTCCGTGGGGCTGAGAGTGAACAAATGGTGCCGTGCGCCAGTGGGTTGAGCGCGATCGCAAGCGACCCTAAAAATTCCTACTGAGCCAGAGCGAACCTGCCAGATCTGCCGAGGATCGTCCAGCAACAGACTTTCGTTGCCTGCTAGCGCGCGAGCGGAACAGGTTGTTTTGAGCGAATGAGCCGAAACCACAACGCGCCCCTCCTTTAAAGTGTTGTCCCAGAACTGCGAATCAGGCTGGCATAGTGGCCGTCCTGCTGCCAGAGCTGATCGTGAGTGCCGCGCTGAACGACCTGACCTCGCTCTAGCACTACAATCTCATCGGCATCGCGAATGGTGCTAAGCCGATGGGCGACAATCAAGCAGGTGCAGCTCCGCCGCCGTAGATTTTGATCGATGATTTTCTCGGTTTCTGAATCCAGGGCGCTGGTGGCTTCATCCATGATCAAAATGGAGGGGTTGTTGACCAGGGATCGGGCAATTTCTAATCGCTGCCGCTGGCCACCGCTGAGATTTTGACCGTCTTCTAGGAGCACCGCGTCGTAGCCATAGGGCAGCGACAAAATCGTCTCTTCGATGTCAGCATCCTGGCAGGCTCGCTGGATCTGAGCGTCAGACAAAGTGCTGTCCCACAGGGTCAGGTTGTCACGAATGGAGCCTGCGAACAGTAGAATATCTTGCTCTACCATGGCAATTGAATTGGTAATGATCGAGCGGGGAATGGTCTGGCGGAGCTGACCGTCGAACCGAACTTCTCCCGAGTCCGGTGGGTACAGTCCGGCAATGACTTTTACTAGGGTAGATTTGCCCGAGCCGCTGCCGCCCACGAAGGCAATCCGCTGTCCGGGTTTAATAGAGAGGCTGAAGTTTTCAATCAGGGGGGCGTCGAGCGGGCTGTAGCCAAAGGAGAGATCTCGAATGTCAATCGCGCCAGTCAGCCGAGCTGAGGGATGAGGGTTGGGTTGCCGGGGAGCGATATTCTCAGCATCCGCCAGCGCTGGATCTATAGTGTTTTCTAGAACGTCGTCTAGTCGTTCTAAGTTACCTTGCAGGGTTTGCAACGTATTGGCAAAGCTGACGAGACTGTTAACCGGACTTTGGAAGCTGATCATGAGAATCTGAAAAGCTACGAGCATCCCGATAGAAAGGTTGCCATGAATGACGCGCCAGCCGCCGAGGATTAAAAGAGATAAAGTCGTCAGCGTAGAAAGTAGGGAAGGCAGCAAACCCAGTAAGCGATTGGTGAATTCTAGAGATTGCTGGGCGTTAATAGCTTTGGTATAGTAGCCGACCCAGCGGGCAAAAAAGTCAGACTCTAACCCAGAAGCCTTAAGCGTTTCAATGCTTTGCAGCCCAGCGATCGCTACCCCCGAAGATTTGCCATAGGCTTGGATCAATCGACGGTTGGCGTCGGTACGCGACCTGGCCACCCACTGCAACACCATCACATTAGTCGCGGCGAAGGCGATTACCAGCAGTGTCAGGGGAATGTCGTATTGCAGCATGGCGATCGCATAAAACACAATCATCACCAGGCTAATCAAAGTAGTCGTGAGCGGGCCGGAAAGCACGCTGGCAACGGTGTCGTTGATGTCGATGCGATCGCTAATTTCGCCCGCAAACCGCTGAGCGTAAAACTCTACTGGCAGCCGCAGCACATGCCACACAAACCGGCTGGCCATGCCCACCGAGAGTTTGACTTTGAGCGATCGCAAATAGCGCAGTTGCAGGGCGGTGAGCAGGGCTTGCAGCAATACGGTTAGGCCCATGCCGAACAGTACGTAGGGCAGCCAGTCTAGCCGCTTTGCCAGCAAAATATTGTCAATAAACACCCGACTAAAAGCGGGTAGCGCTAGGGTAGGTAGCACCAGCAAAAAGCCCGCCAATGTGCAAAACGCTAAAGCTCCCAGTGATGATTGCAATCGACTTTTTAAGCCTCGCAAAGCGCTGGGGCGATCGCCCCCTACTCGAAACGTTTCCCCCGGTTCGAGAGTCAGCACCACCCCGGTATAGCCTTCGTCAAAGTCCGAATAGGAGACTTTGCGAGGGCCGAGGGCCGGATCGTTTAAATAGACTTGTTTCGGGCCGAACTTATCGACCACCAAAAAATGATTAAAATTCCAAAAAACAATAAAGGGCGGCGACAATTGCTTAACACTCTCAAGACCTTTCTTAAATCCCTTGGCGATCAGGCCGTAGTGACGGGCCGCTTTCAACACATTTGCAGCGGTCACCCCATCGCGAGAAACCCCGCACGCCTGTCGCAGCTCGGCGAGAGGCACATACCGGCCATAGTAGCCCAGCATCATACTGAGAGCGGCAGCGCCACACTCCACCGCTTCCATTTGTAAGACTGTGGGGGTTCGCGCCATCTGCTTAATCCACTCTATTTTCTAAAAAAGGAAAAACAAACGTAATGGGCGCTTTTTCCTGGAGGGTGATGCGGGCGATCGCGGGCATCCCGGCAACCGGGATCATTTCACTCACGCCGGTAGACCACTGATAGCTGCCGTTGTCATCCCGATCTGGAACGGTAACCACCTCTATCTCCGCCTGCTCTAAGTCAGCTTTACGAACGGCTGCGAGCGTGGTTACGGGCGGTGCTGCAACCGACTTCACCCGCCCTGTCAGCCCGCCTGACACCTGCGCGCCCTGCACATCTGGAATCAGCAACACTTCCATCCCTGGCCGAATTTGAGAAATTTCACCCGCGCTAAAGCTGGCCACTCCCAATAGGCTTTTATCGGGCAGGCTTTTATCGGGCAGATCGTCGTAGACCAACACCCCTTTCCCGCTGGTAGTCACCGGAATTCGGCCCACAAAGCTCCACACCAGCCCGCAAGCTAACAGGCTACTCAGCGCCGCCAAGGGTAGCCAGCTACGCGGGGTGACAATTTGCATGAGCTGGTCTAGCTGTTCTGGAGAAGAGAGTCGTTCAAGCGCTTCTTTGCGAAAAATATTGCTTTCACTCACGAGCAGCCTACCCCCAAATGCTTCAGCATCCAGTCAAACTTAGTCGCGCCCTGGGAGGCCCGCTGAAGTTCTTCTAAGTCCAGCTCATCCTCTAATTCAACGGTGAGGGCTCTGCTATCTGTCATGTCGCCAACGGCAGTAACCACCGCCAGCAGATTGGCTAGCTGGGTGGCCATCACCCGATAAAACCGGGCCGCAAAGCCGAGGTCTTGTTGCAGTTTGACCGTCACCTGTTGTTTAGAAATCGCCAGCAGTAGGGATTCTCGCACGGCTTGCAATCGCACGGGCATGGGCTGAGAATCCAGCAGGGAAACGATCCCTGGCAATCCACCCCGAGAGAGATAGGCTATCGTCTTGAAGCGGTGGGCAGCGCTGTGTTCTTCCAGTCCATCAGAGCAGTTTGCCAGCGGATCGCAGGGATGGTCGGTGGTGGCGATCGCTAGCTGACCATCCAACACGGTATACAGCGCATCGACCGGACGCCCGATATGCAGCAAGAACTTTTCTGCCGCCAGTTTTTTAACCTGCCCTGCACTAATC
The DNA here is from genome assembly GCA_038260635.1 of Phormidesmidales cyanobacterium. Classification (GTDB taxonomy): domain Bacteria; phylum Cyanobacteriota; class Cyanobacteriia; order Phormidesmidales; family Phormidesmidaceae; genus Phormidesmis. The sequence goes on along the minus strand of JBBSNR010000081.1, from coordinate 5,195 downwards.
ATCCAGTCAATATCGCTGTCATGCAGCTCACCAAAAACAAACAGCGCCTCTTTCACCATCTGCCCCGACTGGTACCGCAGCAGAGCAGAATGCGCCAGGAGTTGCCGCATCTGTTCGGACATCATCAGTGCGATCGCCCGATAGAAATGAGCTGCAAAGCCAACGTCCTGATGCAGCTTGTTTACCAGCACCGCCTTGGGGATCGTCAGCACCAGAACGGGGCTACTGGCCGTAGCCAAAATCACCGGCTGGAGGTTGAATAACCAGCCTTCACCGACTAGCTCGCCGCGCGATCGCTGAGCAATTTCGCGATCACTGCCAGGTGCGTGAATAGCCAGGTTGCCTTCCAGTATTAGATATAAAACATCTAATGTTTGGCCGGGTCTGATCAATACATCAGCCACGGCCAGCTGGTAACGCTGCCCGGCTCTCACTAACCAATCAATATCGTCGTTACTCAACTCTCGGAGCAAAATATCTGACATGAGACGAAGCCACACTGTGGAGAGACTTTCTAGTCGTTCTAAACTTGTCTTGCTTAACTTGCTTAACTTGTCTTGTTTATAGTGCCTTAAATCTGTAAGGGAAATCTATAGAGGGAGATTTTCAGCGACACTTGCCTTTGAATCATAGCGCTGTTATCACGATGCAGAGGCGATCGCATTAGCAAAATTTAAAACTCTGGATCGCCCTCCAGCAAACATCCGACAGCTCCTCATCAGTCTCTGGCGTTCTCAGTCAGATCAACTCATCCCAAAGACTAATTTTTGTAAAATCAAAAGAGAATTTCAAAATTAGTTGTTCATTCTAAATTTTGGGTGCTACTGTTTATATAAGTTGGTTATGCCTATCAAGATTCAGAGAGACCAAAACTTAAAAGACATTAGCTAATGTCCGACGAGACGATCCGTTCGTACTGAAATATTGTTTGGAGAAAAGAAAATGGAAGATCAAGAAAAGAAGCCTACTCAAGATGCTCAGCTCTCGGAAGATGAGCTTAAGAGCGTTGCAGGCGGCAACGACGCCAACAAGCAGCGTTTGAACGATCTAAACAGCCAGGGTGGCAGCGTCGAGGACATTCAAGAAGCACGCCTGGAAAGGATGGATGCTCGCGGCAAGAATTAAGTTGATTAGGCAAACCAACTAGGCTAACCAACTGGCACTCATAACCAACGAATAGTTTTCTTGCTGTTTTCAATGGCAGGAAAACTTTTTTGTGCGTTTTTGTGCGTATCAGGGGCTGCAATCTTCCTCTCTCTGGCATCAGTTCGCCCTTAACTTGAGCCTTAACTTGCTAAACTTGCCTGGCAAAAATCGGGCTGCTGCTGAAGAATAAGGGCAGCTTGAATCTGTTCGAGCTAACGCTAGATCAGTCCTGTCCACAATCCGTCAACAAGGCCGATTCTACGCCGCGAATACATTGATCGTTCTCCCTGTAAGGATGGAAAAAACTATGAGTGAATCCACTCTGTCCGCTGTCGTTCAAGAGTCGGCAACCAACACAATCGTAGATATCGATCTCAATGTTCAGGCCGAGAAAGGACCAGACGTACGGAAAGATCATTCCAAGAGTCACGGTTTGGTTTGGGGAAATTTTAAAGTCGAGGATGCTATTCCTGATGCCCTAAAAGTGGGTATCTTTGCCCAGCCTAAAACCTATCCCTTTTGGGCGAGGTTTTCTAACGCTGCTTCCGTTGAAAAGCGTGGTCATCTCAAGTCGGATCTCGATCCAGATGTTCGTGCACTTGCGATTAAGCTCTTACAGGTAAAGGGTGAAAAAGTACTGGACGATGAGCAGGACACCCAAGACTTCTTACTGATCAATTATCCGACTTTTTTTGTGCGCGATGCTCAAGGGTTTGCGAATTTGACGAAGGCGAGCGTAGGCAAGGCCAATGAAGAAGAACTGCGATCGCTCGCTCCTACCTTTGAAGTCCTTGCAACCGTCACGACTAAACCCATTGGCAACCCATTGCTGATTCAATACTGGAGCACGACGCCCTACCAGCTCGGATCTCAGGCAATCAAGTTTTCAGTCAAGCCTCACCAGCAAGATACATTAGGTGAACCGCCCACATCAGAGACTTACTTACGCGAAGCTATGGTCCAATACCTGTCAGAGGCGGGCAGCGATGCTACCTATGACTTTCTGGTGCAGCTTTATGTGGATGATGAGAAAACGCCGATTGAAGATCCAATGCAAGAGTGGCGAGAGCAGGATTCGCCCTTTATCAAACTGGCGACCCTCACCATTCCAGCGCAGCAGTTTGACTTTGAGGAGCGGAAACGGTTAGATGAGGGGCTCTCTTTTATGGCGTGGCATACTCTGGCTGAACATGCTCCACTAGGAAGCCTTAACCTGGCACGCAAGAAGGTTTACCAGGAGGTAGCAAAAGCTCGACGAGAGTATTTGCAACACCGCGCCGAAGAGCCGCAAGCTTACAGCAATGTCCTAGACGATCCTCAGTAGGAACTTATGAAACAAGTGCCGCTGCGGGACAACACGCCCGCCATCATGATTGGTGAGGCAGGACTGGCCGTAACGCAGCAGCAAACAGGTGCCATGAGACTGCTGAATCCATCTCAGGTGCTGCAAGACGAGGGCGAGGTTCAAACAGCTCAGATCATCTGGAATGTGCTAATTCAGCCGGTGATCCGCGATCGCATTCTAAGAATGCGACAAGTTTTCGTCCAACATCAACAAGACCTGGGCTATATCGCCCTGTGCGCTATTCGAGAAAGCATTGTCGTAGCGCCGCCCCGTTCATCATGACCGCTGTACAATCAGAGCCTCAGCCTCTGTTTTCCATATTTTTAAGTTGAATCTTAACTTACTAAACTTGTCTGGGAAAAACTGTGTACCTGTTGAAAAATAAAAGCAGTTAGTTAATTTCTCTAATCGCGAAGACAAGCCCGTGAAATGGGCACACAGGAGTTTTGTAGATGAAGATTTTGGTGGCGGGTGCAACGGGGGTGATTGGTTACCCGCTGGTTTTGCATTTACTGGCTAAAGGACACGATGTTGTGGCGCTGACCCGTTCTCCTAAAAAGGCTCAAGCATTGGTGAAGCAGGGTGTAAGGCTAGCGATCGCCGATGTATTTGATCCAGACGCCGTTAAAGCGGCGATCGCTCAAGCTCTGCCAGAAATCATCATTGAAGAACTCACCGCTCTGCCGAAAACCTATACGGGCGCGTCGATGGCGGCAGCAGCAACCTTAAACGCAAGACTTCGCTTGGAAGGTGGTGCGAATGTGCTGGCAGCAGCGCAGGCGGCTGGCGTACGTCGCTATCTGAGGCAGTCAATTGCATTCTGGGCAGTTCCCGGCACGGGATTAGCCGATGAGCAAACGCCTTTATCTTTGAACGCTTCACCTGCCGTGTCGGCAGATGCTCGCATTGTCACTGAAATTGAGCAGCGCTTGTTAGAAATATCTGAGCTGGAAGGGATTTCCCTGCGCTATGGCTTTCTGTACGGCACCGGCACCTGGTTTGCCGCCGACGGCGATGTCGCTGACCAAGTGAAGCAGCAGCAGTTTCCGATAGTGGGAAAGGGCACGGGCGTGTGGTCGTGGGTACATGTTGAAGATGTGGCGATAGCGACGGTGGCAGCAGCCGAAAAAGGCAATCCGGGCATTTACCTGATTGCAGATGATCGCCCTGTAGCCGTCCGCGAATGGCTTCCGGCTTATGCCCGATGGCTAAAGGCACCGCCGCCGCCCCAAGTATCGGTTGAGGAGACTTTTCACAAAAGCGGTGCAGATGCCATTTACTACGGCACCCAAATGCGAGGAGTTTCCAATGCTAAAGCAAAGCGCGAACTCAATTTTCAGCCAAGACCGTTGGCATGGCTAGCTGACACTTGAAGCGCAGACTACAGAACATATGAGAGAAGCAATGAGAGAGGGCTTATGAAAGTTGCTCAGTATGGAACCACTATTGTCGTGATTCACGCCATCGCTCACACCCTGCATGGTTTGGCACATGCAAAAATTCCCATTCCTCTTTCTCTCCCGCAGAGTTTGTTTATTGGCATTGTGATTGTGCTAGTGCCTGTCATTTCTGCGGCTTTGCTCTGGACACGGTTCTTTCGTATTGGCCTCTGGCTCTTACTCAGTTCGCTGTTCGGAGCGATCTTGTTTGGGTTCTACAATCACTACGTAGTCATCAGTCCCGACCATGTTTCTCAAGTCGCCTTTGCCGGGTGGGGAGTGCTCTTCCAGCTCACAGCCATCCTGATCTTACTCATAGATGGATTGGGCTGTTGGGTGAGCCTACAGGCCCTAAAAACGATGCCGGAAGCAACTAGCGCTGCTGACTTGAGTTAGCTCATAGCAGTTTCTGAAACCACATTTATCATCATATAAATCAACTAAGGAGGATAACTTATGACGAGTAAAACATTATTTTCCCAGGATTCTAAGCTAAAAGAATTGTTGCTCCAACATGGAAAAACGCTAACCACTGTAGCCTTACGAGACTTAAAATGCTACTACGCTTCGTAGACGGTGATGTCCATGGCACCCAACGTAAAAATCCTTGCCAAGTTCTATTTAGAAGGCAAATCTGTTGAGCTTTCTGACGAAAGCACCGCCCATCTGTGCGACTGGCTCATGGGCGAGTTCCAACAACTGCCCATTAATCCAATGTTTTCCGATTACATGCGCTATCGTACAGCGGCGGAAATGTGCGCAGATATTGCCCAAGATCAGCTTTGGGTATCGGCTGATAGCTACGACAGCGAGATTTATCCCAACCCGTTTTATGGGTTCGCGTTTCTGGCCGTTCACGACTATTACCACTGTGCATCTGGCTCCGATTTTAGCCTGGAGGGAGAGATTACGGCCTATCGCGCTCTGGCCAATCGAGTTCCCAGTTTAGAGATTCAAAAAATTATCTACTCTGAAATTGTTTTAAAGTCGTCCGCTTACATCTACTTGAACCATCAACTTGAGCCTAGACTCGTCTTTCCATAGAAAAAGGAGAAAATCGATGATGAACTTTCGTTTGTATAGCTGGTTGAGACCGGGTCGTATGGCAGTCGGGGGCGGGCTGATGGCGATCGCTCTCACAGCCTGTAGCACGTCCCCCGGCGCTCAGCCCCCTGTCGCAACCGCCCCACCCTCCACCGATGCGCCGGTTGCGACGCTGCCGCCAGCGCCTCAGAATACCTCTAGCCCAACTGCTCCATCCGCTG
>JBBSNR010000080.1:0-9928 GCA_038260635.1 Phormidesmidales cyanobacterium | reverse complement strand
TGAGCTGCTGATGTCGTAATTATTGACAAAGGCATAGACAATCACAGCAAAGTCTATAAGCCCCACGACCAGGGCATACCACCGAACGGTGCGCCCTTTTTCGTCGGGGATAAAGGGAATGAGCAGTGCCGCTAAAAACGGGAAGAAAATAATAAACGACAGCCAGGGAAATTGATCCATAACGAAGTGATATTCTGCGGCGTAATGTGCGTACAGATGGGCTACTGATGAACTATAGCGCCTGTTACCTTGCTTTGCTCATTTGCACCGGCTGAAGGCCATCTGCAACCAGTGGGCAAAGTGACTAGACGAGCGCGATCGCGGAAGTGCTTGTCTATATATATAGGCTGAAGGTCGATTTATTTTCACACTGTAGAAAGAAAGTTGAGCCCATGAGAGCGCATTTTTTCCAAAAAGTGTGCAGCGATACCTTACGTTTCAGCCACGAGCAAAATGCTCGCCAGTGAATAATACTGCGACTTACCAAAGACGCCCCTCAACTTAGCACCACCTTAAGGATCGCTAGAGATAGCTGCTTCGCGCGGCAAGAGTTTAAGCGTCGGTGGAACTTACTGTTGCACGATCTCGCTCAGGGCTTGCTGGATGACTTCATCGCCGACGCCGCGACGTTTCAGACTCTCGATCAAAGCCGAAACGGTGTCGTTGTCTATACGCTCAAGGTCGGCGCGTAGCCCTTGGCCAATGTAAGCTCGGGCAAGCGGTTGATAACCAGAAAATCCGAGGGCGGGTGCAACTCGCTTTAAGTCCTCTATGACATCTTCAGGCATCCGAATTGTCACCGTCGTCATCGGGCGATCGCGATTCAAGCGTTTTTTCAAGGCGTCAGGCTTCATAGGCTTCACGTTCCTTACGAGTAGCTTTGCGGGCCGAAATGATACGAATGCTGTCGGCTTCACGCTCAATGTATACGACGCACAAAAGGTTCCAGCGCTTATCTAATCCAATCACGGCGTCTCTAGCTTCGGCATTACGACTCGCATCTACGACCACAAGTAAAGGGTCGAAAAAAGCTTCCGCAGCTTGCTGAAAAGTAACCCCATCGTGCTTGAGAGGGTTGAGCTGTGCTTTGTCGTCATTCCAAACGAAGGTAATGCCGTTTAGTACAAAATACACATCCATTGCTTTATTTTAGCGATAACGTATTGACAATGTAAATACGTTATCGACTAGCTGTGGGTGCGTTTTCTAGACGGCTGCAACCATTCAAACACCTAAAATGGCAACCCGGTGATGGAGCATAGGCTTCAAATTGGGCGATCGCACCACCCAACACCTACTTCAGCTAGCTCAATCTCTCCCCGTTTGAACAAAAGCTGAGACCCAAGATAAACAGGCTCATCCGAGCAGAAAGCGGGGTCTAGCGAAGAATCCTTTACGAACCGGAGACCTGATTGATAGGGATCCGACCGGCCCTCATGAAGCAGTCGGCGGTGAATTAGCTGTCGAAATTGGGGGGCGATCGCCGAAACTCAGCTTCCCTGGATCATTCCCCGTGCCTGTCTGATCCGACCTGCCGAGGAAGCAGCGACGGCTCGCCGACCGATGTAGTCGTGCTAGATGAAACAGTGCTAGCCAGTGAGCCCTTATGGGAGCGAGAACCCGTTATCACCTTGGGTCGTGCTATCAAGCTAGCCGTGCAAGTAGTCAGTACAAACTGGGAAGTAGAACAGGCGCTACCTAGTGCACAGGAGAAGTCAACTGTATTAGACTCTGCTTAATACTCGAACAAGAATATGGCTAGAACTGGCAAAATCAAGGATGATATTGGATTATTAATACAAAACGTGGCTAGGATGTGTGCTGCTGAGGGGGATGCAAAGCTTGTCGCACTTCTTGCCTATGCAGAGATTTCTGCCGAAGAGACAGACTTTGACAATTGGGATGGTGGGATATATGGATATACCGTTTATCTAGAGATAAGGTACTCTCTATACGCTCAGATCAGGAATGAGATAGAAGAAGTTTCAAAAGAAATCAAAGCGAAGTTGGATATCTTACTGACTTCATACAAAAACTCGTGGATAGAAAAAATTGCAATATCTCCACAACTTATAGATTCAGCAACATGGCAGGATGATGCTAAGGGCTGGCTGGCTGGCAAGGGTATAAATAACCAGGGACGTGTTCGTTCAGACAACATTGCAGGCCGTGAATGCGATGGACTACTTTTTAGATCACAGCCAGAGATAAATCTCTATCAAGCCCTAAAGAATGAGGGTGTTGCCTTTGCTCCCTTGGCAGTTTTTCTTAAGGGGGGCAAAACCTACTCACGTATTGAACCTGACTTCATTATCATTAAAGAAGGTATGGCTTTGTGTGTTGAGATTGATGGCGATACAGTCCATACAGAGAGTCCTGCTGAAGCAAACGACAGGACTAGAATTCTTAGTGATGAAGGTGTTGTAGTAGAGCGTTACTCTGCCAGTAGATGTAAAACGATAGATGACGCAAAAGGTTTAGCTAAAGAAATTATAAGTAAAATCTCTCGACATAAGGCAAATCGGTCTTAGGTTCAAAAAAGGCCTTAAATGTTTTTGTTGCCTTGCCTTCTCACCAACCGCAAAGCGCACTTTCTCTAGTTTAGCTCAGCGTTCTAACTAACACCATGAGCGTCCGTCAGATCCTCATGCAAGGAAACTACTACACTGTGACATTTGCTGGAGATCGACAGAAAAATAAGCTCTTTTCACAGAAAGCAAGCCTAGCCATCTTCAAGAGGCTAAGTACTTCGGTATAGTATAGCTATGACCCGTATATATGGGTAGATAGATATGGGTACCTGTATGAAAACGACCATTGATATCAATGATGCGCTCCTAACACAGGCCAAGGAGCTAGCCAGAGAAAGGCAACAGACGCTCAAAAGTATTCTAGAAGCGGCGCTACGACAGTTCCTAGAAATTAACGAAGCAAAAAAAGAGCCCTTTCGACTCCGCAAACGCACATTTCGCGGACAAGGCTTGCAGCCTGATATCAAAGAAGGTGACTGGGCGACTATCAGAGAGCGTGCATATGAAGGGCACGGAGGATGATTGCAATCGATACTAACATTCTCGTCTATGCACATAGGGAGGAATCCGAATGGCATCAGCGAGCCGATGCCTGCTTAACCCAACTGGCGGAGTCTCAGCAGCCTTGGGCAATTCCCTGGCCGTGCATTCACGAATTTTTATCGATTGCTACAAATCCTCGTATTTATAAGCCACCGACCCCAATGAGCATTGCTAAAGAGCAGGTCGATTATTGGCTAGAATCACCAACGCTGTCCCTACTAGGCGAGAAGCCCGGTTACTGGGAAACATTAGCCGAGCTTCTCGATGCTGGCCAGATTAAAGGCGCTATGGTTCACGATGCTCGCATTGCAGCTCTGTGCAAACAGCAGGGCGTAACGGAACTTTGGACTGCGGACAGAGATTTCAGTAGATTCCAGGCGTTGAACACCGTTAACCCTCTCGTGTCAGCAATTTAGTTTGGCGCAGCGCGATCGCAATCCAGTCAAAAAAAAAGACTGAAACCCAAGTTTCAGCCCCCTCAAATCATTCCAACTTGCCTGGGGCTTAGGTCAGCCCTGAGACAAACACCAAACCCAGCACCGCACCAAATACGATTAGTGCATAGAACTGGGCGCGACCGTTCTCCAGATACTTCAACCCTTCACCCGAGACCAGGGTGACAAAGCCGGTGAGGTTGACGATGCCATCGACAATTTTGACATCGACGTTGAGCACGCCTTTGGCCAGGTTGCGGGTGCCTTTGATAAAGACCTCGCGGTAGATATCGTCGATGTACCACTTGTTGAGAGAGAGGTTGTAGAGGGGTTTGATTTTTTGAGCGATCGCCCCCGGATCAATCGCCTTACTCCGGTACATCAGCACCGCCAAGATAATCCCCGCCACCGAGATCGCCACCGAAGCCCCCGCCATTCTAATAAATTCGTTCAGGTCAAACTCTTCGGCCAGCTCAGCGACGGTCAACGCCTCGCCCGCCGGGTGAATAAATTCTTCAAAGTAGTTGGCAAAAGGCGTTCCGACCAAACCGATTAGGGCCGAAGGAATAGCCAGCATAATTAGCGGAAAAGTCATGCTCAGGGCAGACTCATGCGGCGTTTCGGCGTGAGCATGGTCGCCGTGGTCAGTTTCTTCCAGGGCACGTTCTTGAGTGCTCATCGCACCCGGCCCCAGCGAAGCGCCTGCCATTTGCAACGATTGCCGCTTCACCATCTGCTTAATTTCAGCGTCGTTACCGCGAAATTCACCCTCAAAGGTAGAGAAGTACATGCGGAACATGTAGAAGGCGGTAGCGCCAGCCGTCACCCAGCCAATTGCCCACATTACCGGGTTAACTTCAAACACAGAGCCCAAAATTTCGTCTTTTGACCAGAACCCGGCAAAAGGCGGCAGACCAGAAATAGCCAGCGTACCGACTAAAAAGGTACTGGCCGTAATCGGCATATATTTGCGCAGTCCGCCCATCAAGCGCATATCTTGAGCCAGCGCCGGGTCATGACCCACGACTTCTTCCATGCCGTGAATGACTGATCCCGAGCCTAAAAACAGCATGGCCTTGAAGTAGGCGTGCGTCATCAGGTGAAACAGGCCAGCGGTATAAGCGCCCGCACCCATGGCCATCACCATGTAGCCCAGCTGAGACATGGTCGAAAAGGCCAGCCCCTTCTTGATGTCGTTTTGCGTAATTGCAATTGATGCGCCCAAAAAGGCGGTGATGGTCCCCGTCCAGGCAATCACCGTCATCACCGTCGGAATTTCTTCAAAGACGGGATACATGCGAGCAATTAAAAAGACGCCTGCTGCCACCATCGTCGCCGCGTGAATGAGCGCCGAAATCGGGGTGGGGCCTTCCATCGCGTCGGGCAACCACACATGCAGCGGGAACTGAGCAGATTTGGCGACTGGCCCCATAAAGACCAGAATGGCAAACAGGGCTGCGAGTGAGCCCGAAATCGTGCCGGTGGTGACCAAGTCAGTGAGGCGATCGCCCATCAAATCAAATTCAAAGGTGCCGGTTGCCCAAAACAGACCCAGTATCCCCAGCAGCAGGCCAAAGTCACCGACGCGGTTAGTGACAAACGCCTTTTGGCAGGCATCGGCAGCGCCATCTCGGTCATACCAGTAGCCGATCAGCAGGTAGGAACACATGCCCACCAGCTCCCAAAACACATAGACCTGAAGCAAGTTTGGGCTAATAACCAGGCCCAGCATCGACGAGCTAAACAGGCTCAGATAAGCATAAAAGCGCACATAGCTCGGGTCGTGCGCCATGTAGCCATCGGTGTAGATCATCACCAAAAAAGCCACGCTGGTCACAATCACCAGCATCAGCGCGGTAATGTGATCGACCGTAAAGCCCATATTGATCTGAAAGTCGCCAGCCGAGGCCCACTCAAATAGGTAGGTGTAGGGGGCGTGGCCCTGAATCTGGCTAACCAATAACAAAATAGATAGCGTCATCGCCGCCCCAATCAGGCTGACGATGAAAGCGGCGACAGGCTTTCTGAGCTTGTTGGTCGCCTCGTTATAGCTGATAAGACCTATGCCGACAATCGCTGCGCCTAATAAAGGCAACACGGGTATCAGCCAGGTGTATTTATAGATGGCCTCTACGGATTCCATTCCTTACTCCATTTCCTGCCACTGTTTTTTGCCGATGGGATTTAGACCATTTGACAAACCGCTCTTATATTGACACAACCTGTCCGTCTCTTCGTGATGCTTTAGGGAGAGAATGTCACAAAATATAAACTTTAATAAAATAAAAATATTTTGGTCTGTAAGGGATCGCTTTATTTGGCCTAGTGGCTCTCATTTAGCCCTCAGATTCGATATTCAGAGCTATCCGTTTGAGGAAAGCATGACTTTGTCAGAGATAGCCAGCGGATTGATCTGACCGCTGGTTTTTAGCAATCAGCGTCCGCCCGCACAGGCTGACTGCCTGCCGTGTAGTGTAAACCCCATTGCACTCGACCATCTGAGGAATGCTCGGTGTCGAACTGGCATAGCTAGATAATTAGCGTTCTTTGCCAATGACAGAGAGCTTGCATAGCTTATTTGAAACACCCAGCGTCATCTTCACTGAGACGGTTTCGTCTCTCAAAGAAATCTCTATAGACCTTCGTATAGCAGCATTCCGCAGGCCGTGAGCGACAGCTTGGGAGACACTTTTGAATTAACCCAGCTATCGCCGCGATAACACACCTCTTCATAACCATCATTCGTCAGCGTTAAAACGCTCACCTGTTTTTGATAGTTATCTATAATCCAATATTCATAAACGCCTCTGGCTTCGTATTGAGCCCTCTGGTCGATGTAGGAAACCTCAGCTCCAGACGCGCGGACGTAGTCCATGATCATCAAAGGGCTGTCATGCTCTAGAGCAATTCTGCGGCCATTGTCACAAAGCTGCTGCGCTCCCCTGCCTGTCAAGACCATCAGATCTGGAACACGAACTTTTTCACGGACATTTCTTTCTTGCCCGTGAGGCAGCTTCACAGCCATCGGCATCACTTCTACCGCCGTTGTCCCGAGCCTGAAGAAGCGCCAATCGAGAAATTGCTTAAGATACTCGAACGCCGCCATGATTTGGACAACATCCGTCTGACTTTCATATAGCAGTTCGATATTTCTCCAAAAAAGCGTATTTTACAGATCTTCTTCAGAAAATATTCTCTTGGCTGTTAGCATGGCCTCTGGGAATGCTGCTGACTGAATAGCTATGTCGCCTTGATAGCAGGCTTCGGTGTAGCGATCACTTACCAAAGTTAGGACAGTTACTTGCTGCAAATGGCGATCCACAATCCAATACTCAGGAATTTTTCTGGTCTCGTACTGTGCCCTTTTGTCGATGTAATCTTCATCGGCGTTGGATTCACTGACGCATTCGACTACCAAAACCGGATTGTGATGATTTAGAGAGAGTGCATTATAGTCGCTATAAATTTGCGCTCTCCCTGCAGGCGTCAGCACCATCAGATCAGGTATTCGGCTTTGCCTGCGTACCTGTTTCATTTGGCCATTCGCCAGCGTCACAGCCATCGGCGTCACCTGAACAGCGGTAGAATTTAGCCTCAACAAACGCCAATGTACAAACTGCTTTAAATATTCAAATAGTGCCAGCGCCAGCTCAATATTAAGGTTGTTTTCGCCAGGCAACTCAATCAATTCTCCGGTATCCAACAATTCATAGCGTCGCCCTGACCCGTCATCGTAGGCCAAATATTCCTCAAAGGTAAGAAGCTTAGCGGGTGTATAAACCGGGGACATCATTTTGCCTTACTCAACGGCACGCCTGGCATGATTATAGCGGTTAATAGTGAGTGCCCGTTTTGCGGTGGTGAACGGCGGTTTTGGCATTGTTGTCGATTACTTCGCCGCCGCTGACGGTGGCATAGATTACCCAGTGGTCGCCGCAGTCCATGCGGTTTTTGACCTGGCATTCGAGATAGGCGATCGCCCCTTCCAACACAATCTGCCTGCTTTCACTCTCCCGCACCTCAACAAAGAAGAGGACTTAGGATCGCTTACTCAGTATGGATGAATGTTAAAAATATCTGCTCAACCGCAAATTTTGCGCCTAGAACTTGAGTTCTATAAGCGCCAATCGACCCGATTCAAGTTATCAAAGGTCGCCGGATTTAGCCCCAGGATGAGCCTCTTCATAGCTGAAAAAGCGGTCAAGGACGCCGCAGAAAGGCTTGACTGCTACAGCGTTTTGCTTTGCGCCCTATTCTATGATGGCGCGTTCCCGCACCCAGCGCTTGATTAGGGGAATATCGAAATCGTATTGGCCGTTGTCGACTTTTAGCACGTGGTAGCGCTCCATGTGGCGTAGGGCTGCTTTTGTAAGTTCGTCAGGGGTTGAGGGGGGTTGGTTGCCGTTAGCCAGGGCTTTGAGCAGGGTTTGACCGCGTTTGACTTCAGCCGGATGGTTGGGGTTGCCAGTAAATTCTGTCCAGATGTTGATAAAAGATGAGGTGCCGAGGGTGAAGGCGCGGGGGATGGCGGCGCGGAGCATGGCTGACGTGGCTATGTCGGTGTGGCGTTCGTTGGCTTCGGTGACGATGGCTGCACCGATCAGCTGTAGCAGGTTGGGGTGGCACTGGGTAAGTTGCAAAATTTCGTCAACCAGTCCGGGGGCGTAGCGTAAGGCAAAGTCGGGGTCGGGTTGGGTTAGCAGCTCTCGGGCTTCGTCTGGCTTCAGGTAGAGCATTTCGACGGGGACGACGCTGATAAAGTAGCTACTCCAGTTGGGGCCAAGTTCTGCCAGGGTCTGTACGCCGGAGAAAACAAAGCCGAGCTGATCGTTGTGCTGGATGAGGCTGCGCAGTTCATCAAATAGATCCAGGGTGAGTTTGCCAGCGTCGATAGCGGTGCCGATTTTTTCAAATTCGTCGAGTGTGAGTAAGAGGCGTCGGTCGCCTAAGCTGGTCAGCGCCTGCTCTAGCCAATTTTCGAGGGTAAGGTAGGGCTCGGCTAAGAAGTCGGCGCGGGTCGGTTTGGCAGGGAAGCGAATGCCCTGACTGCCGCCATCGCGAATAATGGCTCGAATCAGGCTTTCCCAGAAGGCAGCTTCGTCAGTGGTGGTGCCTTTGCTCTGGCAGTCAATGAAAATCGGAATCCAGTCGGTAGGTATCAGCCGCGGCAGATTGTAGAGAAATGAGGTTTTGCCACAGCGACGGGGGCCGTGCAAAACGATGGTAGGACGGCTGCGGTCTAGCAAAATGCGGGTGATGTTTTCGGCAAAGGTTCGTCTTCCTTTAAATAGTGCTGCTCGATTGCGCTTTAGCGGGTTGCCATACTGAAACGGGTTGAGCAGTTCGCCCTGAGACAGCTTTTTTTGCTCGGCTAGCTCATGCTTTAAGATACGCTGCCAGCGAATGATGATTGGGTTCCATCTCTGGATGGCTTTGGCAGTCAGCCCCAAACTTGGCAACTGAGGTAGGAGCGCTCCTGTGTCGCTTAGAACCTTTTCTAGCCCTCTTTCTCTGAGGGCAAAGTTATCGGCTTGCAGGGCTACATCGGTATCTTGGGCGATACGCCTCAAGCGAGGCAACATGACCTCTAGCTCAGCGTCAGGCAGTGCCGCAGTGCCGTCGGTGCCGTCGGGTAACGTGTAAAAGTTAGGCAGTAGAACAGTTAGCAAATGGTTGGTGCTGGCCGCTGTCGCCTCAGATGTAAGCTGTTGAAAGCTGGAGATATCGGAAAAAGTTGAGAGATAGTTAGACACCACAATCGGCAGGGCTCTATCGGCTGTTGTTTGCAACCCAGGTAAGGAGGAGATTTGCATTGCTTGTAAAGCTTCCAAGCCGAGAGCAGGATTGCTCTGAAAAACTTTGGCTAATAGCTGCTCGTGGCCGGGTAGAGAAAACCAGAGGAGTTCGCTGCTAAAGGGAGGGAGCCGCTTGAGCTGTCTTGCGTAGTTTGTGTTGCTAAGAGATTGCGGCTTTGCGCGGCCGAAAAAGCTGATTGCCGGACTGATTGAGATCGGCGCAAAGATAGCGTATTCGGGCAGTAAGCGGTAGTAGAAAGCAAGCGTGACTGGCAAAGCTAGAAGGACGCTTGACCCAAGATGCTCAGCACCTAACGCTGTGAAACTAACCCACAGTCCCCACCCTAAGTAACGTTGGCGGGCGTAGGAAAAGCTGAAAGCGACTAAAGCAGCTATTGATAGAAAGACGGGTAAAGATAAGGTGCTAATGCTGGTAACAATACTTGTGACTCCGACCGCAACGCCGACCGCAACGCCGCCCGCAACGACGCCCGCAACGCCGCCCGCAACGACGCCCGCAACGCCGCCCGCAACGACGCCCGCAACGCCGACCGCAACGCCGACCGCAACGCCGACCGCAACGCCGCCCGCAACGACGCCCGCAACGCCGCCCGCAACGACGCCC
>JBBSNR010000079.1:0-9957 GCA_038260635.1 Phormidesmidales cyanobacterium | reverse complement strand
TGCTAAGACTCCGAGGGTGTGAAAGGCGACCGCCCAAGGATACAAAAACACTGTCTCCACGTCGAAGATAACGAAAACCAGCGCAAACATATAGTAGCGAATGTTGAACTGAATCCAGGCACCACCAATAGGCTCACAGCCGGATTCATAGGTCGTGCGACTAGCTGGGCCGGCACTGGCAGGTCGCAATAGCTTGGACGCGCCTAGAGCTGCGACTGGCACCAGGCTGCTAATTAGCAGGAAGCCGAGAAAATACTCATATCCACTTAAAACAAACACAGGGTATGCCTTGAACTGCTCGCAACAGTCTATATTGTAGCGGCCTGAGCCGCGAGCGGAAGCCTGTCATCCCAATAGGACTAATAGCTTTGGGCCCACCGATCTGCCTGCCTACCTTTGAAAGGGCAGGAACACAGTAGAAAACCCGCTATATGCAATAATAGTTTACAGATATTCTCATATTCTTGACCTATCTCAAGTGACGTTTGTCCTTTTGAAGCTGTAGCCCCTTATTGTTTTGGCTGGCAGAAATAGGCTAGCAAATTCGCAGGTAGAGATGGAGATAGCTGGTTTGGTTGAGACAGTAGTTATGAGACCAAGCTACATAATGTTTGCAGATATATCTGTGAATTTGTGAAGGTTATGTCTTGCATAAGTTTGAAGACGATGAGTCCCAGTTAACGCCATGAGTACTGAGCCACAATCTAATCTTGAGCCAGAGTCGTCGTTTGTAGAAGAGACGATTCCGCTAGTCCAGTCTGGAGGTGTAGCTAATGCTGACGCTGAAGGGGCTAAGGGCGAGCCGGGAGAAGCCGTTAGGCCACTAACGCCTCAGGAGATGGATCGCCATGAGTGTCGTGCCTGCGGCTATACCTATGAGCCCGCAAAAGGCGATAGCCGAAGCGATGTGCCGCCAGGCATTGCCTTTGAGGATCTGCCCTCAAACTGGCGTTGCCCTGTGTGCGGTGCTAGCACCCGGCAGTTCAGCAACGTAGGGCCATTGGGTACGGCCTCGGGTTTTAAAGAAAACCTAAGCTATGGATTTGGCGTCAATACCCTCACGCCCGGCCAAAAGAGCATCTTGATCTTTGGTGCGTTGGGCATTGCTGTGCTGTTTTTCTTGAGCCTGTATGGGCTTCGATAGGGGGCTTTGATAGGGCTAGTTTCGAGATGAGAGGATTTAGCGAACAGTGCTGACGAAGGTCTGCGGGCTTTATCTGAAGGTTTGTCTAAGCGTAAGTTTTTGAGTGAGTGATTTTTGCTGGAGTTGTCATGCAGACGGTTTTAGAGTGTTTGAAGAGGGCTTGGAATGGGGTCGGGTTGAAGGGGTCAGTGCTTCTGCTGATAGCTGTATTGACCACTAGCTGTGGCAATGTATTTTTGGCGGATACAGAGACCAACCCGTGGGAGGTGATCGCCCTACCGACTGAGGCTTCTATCTCAGATGTGGCCTTTGTTCAAGGCGGCGAACACGGTTGGTTGGTGGGCAGTCGGACAACGATACTGGAGTCTACTGATGCTGGCCAGACCTGGGATCCGCGCATTTTGGAGCTTGGCGAACAGCAGTATACTTTCACCTCTATTGACTTTAAAGGTGAGGAAGGCTGGCTGGTAGGACAGCCAAGCATTATGCTGCACACCACCGATGGCGGTACGTCTTGGTCAAATATTCCTCTCGACCCCCAGCTGCCTGGCCAACCTCTACTGATTACAGCTATCGGCAATCAGTCGGCTGAGCTGGCTACTGATATTGGTGCAATCTACCGGACAGCTGATGGTGGCGAGCACTGGCAGGGGCTGGTGCAGTCGGCTGTGGGGGTGGTCCGCAATATGACCCGCAATGCAGACGGGCGGTATGTAGCAGTTTCGTCGCGAGGTAATTTTTACTCGACCTGGCTGCCCGGACAGGAGGCTTGGCAGCCTCACAACCGAGAGAACTCTAAGCGGTTGCAAAATATGGGCTTTGGCAAGGATGGCTTGCTGTGGCTGATTGCTAGAGGTGGGCAAATGCAGTTTGGGACTGAGAAAACTGAATATGACGAGTGGAGCGAGCCGATTAATCCTGAGCTCGCCTCTAGTTGGGGATTGCTAGATGTTGCCTACCGTACTCCTGAGGAGCTCTGGGTGACGGGCGGCAGCGGCAACCTGCTGATGAGCCCGGACGGGGGTGAGACCTGGTTCAAAGACAAAGCTGTTGAAAATGTGCCGACCAATTTCTATCGCATTAAGTTTTTAGAGGGTGATCGGGGCTATGTGTTAGGACAGCGGGGCTATTTGCTACGCTATGATGAGGAGCCAACAGCTTAGCCATTGGCACGTTAGAAGCGGTTTGCCTGTTGCCTGTACTGGCGCGATCGCCGCTTCAGACACCTGGAATTTCAGGGATTGCTTGTAAGGGAACCTGAGAGTTTCGTATGATGATGACAGGTGCTAATTTTAATAGTAGGAGACTTTGAAGTATGGCTGGCGATACCGGCGAAAGACCCTTTGGCGACATCGTAACGAGCGTTCGCTACTGGATTATTCACAGCATTACAATTCCAGCTTTGTTTATTGCAGGCTGGCTGTTTGTTTCGACAGGTCTGGCATACGACGCATTCGGTACGCCTCGCCCTAACGAATACTACCCAAGCAACCAGATGGAACTGCCCATCGTGGATGATCGCTACAACCCCGACCGGGCGATTCGCTACGGCGAGTAGCGGTGGGGAATCAATCGTCAATGATTGAGAGAATTGAGATGACTATTTCTGGAGAACTGCCATGACAAGTGGAAACCCTAACGAACCGATTACCTATCCGATTTTTACCGTGCGCTGGCTGTCGGTACATGCCTTGGCTGTGCCTTCAGTTTTCTTTTTGGGCGCGATCGCTGCCATGCAATTTATTCAACGCTAGGAGGCTCCTATGGCTGATAGACCCACTAACCCGAACAAGCAACCCGTTGAGCTAAACCGGACATCTTTGTTTCTAGGTTTACTACTGGTCTTTGTGACAGGGCTGCTATTCTCCAGCTATTTCTTCAACTAAAAGCCTAATTGCTGGACGTGCAGCGGCAGCTGGCGATCACAGGCAAGTGAGCAGCGTAGGCCAGCTAACGTTAGCTTTCAAACGGTTGCGTATAGCTGCCTGGCTAAATCAATCAGATAAATTGACAGTAAATCAGCAGGGTTTAACCAACGTCCGGTCCAGTTGGCTTTGGGCAACGTGGTTGGTTGACGCCCTCCATGTTGTGAGTAGGAGAAAGTCTCATGTTTCAGAACGGTAAAATTCCCCTGTGGATTGTAGCGACAGTAGCGGGTACAGGCGTCCTAGTCGTCGTTGGTATCTTTTTCTATGGCTCTTACGTAGGAACTGGTTCTGCTCTCTAGTCCGCATTGTGTCGGTATATAGCTAGGCTACAGACAAGCAGCTACAAACAAACGAGAAGCGACCTATCGAGTGACAGGTCGCTTCTTGCGTTGAAAGTTTTTTGGAAGCGGATCTTATGAGGATGTGTCGCTGCCAGCCTGGCCCCGCTCAATGTAGAGAAACAGAGCGGCCATAGCAACTGCGGGAAAAACTAAACCAACCAAGGGGACCAAAATGGTGGGTAAAAAAGAAGCTGTCATGTGGGTTGTCCTTTTTTAATGAGAATTGTTCGTTGACATTACAACCCTACTCCGAATTGGCGGCAGATCCATCCTTCTATAGTCGAAATCTTAGCCGAAATTAATGAATGCAGCTGACGGCTCGGTCTACTGAAGCTAGTTAGACCTATTAAAGCTGATTAAACAGAATCATACGGAAGGTATAGGGCATCTACTCCTTGGGAGAGTCGTAGGATGCCTGTGTATTCCTATACATTAAGTACACCTGAGGGAAACGCCTGTTCTTTTAGCTGTATCAAAATTTTTGGAGAGTAGATCGTAATGAATATTATTGCTTGGATTGTTTTAGGTCTGATTGCTGGGGCGATCGCCCGCGCCATTTACCCTGGTCATCAGGGCGGTGGCATCCTTGGCACCATGTTGCTAGGCATCGTCGGCGCATTTGTAGGTGGACTCATCTACTCGCTGATTACCACCGGCTCTATCGCCCTTGGTGCGAGCCTTAGCATAGGTGGCGTCATCGTCGCGGTGCTGGGGGCTATTGTTACGCTCTTCATCTACTATGCGGCAACTAAGCGCACTGTCTAGGTGAGCGCATTGCCCGAAGTGAAGCTATGCTGCTGCGGCAATCTAACAGCGGCATGAGCCGGGTCTGCGACTAGCGTAGGCTGACTGGAGCGACGGCAAGCAGCCGTTGGAACTGATTTGAAAGTAGGTCAACTGGGCATATGCCCAGTTGACCTATTGTGTTGTTAAGATAATGACGACCTCAGGTGCCCGAGCAGCTCCTGCTTAGGGTGTGACAGGAAGACGCTGCTACGTATGGCGGCAAGTGAACAAGAATCAGCCTGTTTTTTGGGAGGGCAATCAAGAGCCGATGGTGGATAAACAGGCCAATAGATCTATCGCAGTTGAGACCGGGACACAAGAATCAGCCCGTTTTGGTGGTAAGGATTTAGCTGATCGCATTCAGCAACAGATGGCTTTGAAGCAGGACCTAGCTGACTTTGTATTGGACGATGAAGGTGAGGTGGCGACAGCTTTAGAAGCCTTTAGTGCTAAGCAGCTCAGTCGATGGGCAAAGCCTAGTTTGGCAGGCATTAGCCGCCCAGACCTGGCTATAGACATGTTTTTAACCGAAGGGCAGGTAGCCGACCGGTCAGCGGTTGATTTATTTATTCAGTCGCAGCCAGCGCTATCAGCAGCCTCGCAGCACTGGCTCAGGGAATGGCAAAAGGGCTTCAATGGGCTATTTGCGGTATGTAGAGCCACGCCCGAGCGATATACGCTGATGAACTGGCTCACCGAGAAGCTGTACAGCGTTACGCCTAACGAGGCTCAGGCTCCGGTCGTGCTTTCCAGGCTGAGCCCAGGAGAAATTGTCATTGCCAGACTGCTGCCAGTTGCAGACAACGAGTGGACCTTTTCGGGGCCGCTAACGCTCTTAGGAAAACTAGGCGAACCCAAACTAGCGGTGGCAATTGGCAACTTTAAGCAGTGGTTTCCGCAGCATCTGTATGGGAATGCCCCTGATTTGGAAGCGGCAGCTTGGGACTCTGTTAAGCAGCAGCACGAGGACTTTTTAGCCTTTTTTGGGGCGGAGAAGATAACTCTGCCGGGTTATGAACTCAATCAAAAACTACAGGTCTATCAGGAGCAGGCGAGCGAAAAGCAGCTAGCAGAAGCCGGGCTGGATAGCTCAAAGTCTTTGACAGAGCTAGCAGAGGACTCTGGGCTATCGGCAGCAGAGCTGTCAGAGGCGATGGCGTCGCTAGGTGAGGAGAGTCAGGTGGCTAAACGGCTGCTGGAAAGTAAGCGATCGCTCAAAATGGTCATGCCCAAGGTGGACCTGCCCGACGAGCTGCGCCGGGCCGATGCGGTAACGGTGTTTGCCCATCCTCGCTGGGGACAGGCATTTTTAACAGACTACAGCCGCCTGGAAAAACTGCTGGCTCGTTCAGGTGCAGATAGTGAGCCAGATTTGGATACTGAAGAGACGGCCCTGCTAGATCGCCTGGTTGTGAAACATTTGGAGAATGAGCAGGCGATCGCCCCAGTCTGGCATTACTTAGCCAAAAACTATGGCAACCCCCTGGAGGCATCGCTGCGCCGGATATTGAGCAACCCTGAATTTGACATTGAGCAGGATTTGGATGGAGCGATCGCCCGGTACGGCAAACAGCTCACCCCTCAGATTCCTGAATCGGCCAGCGTACCCGTTCATCTGCACAATCTCTTTCAGTCAGCCTTGAAAACGGTGAGTAAGAACACTGCCAAGAAAAAAGCCAAGAAAAAATCAGGATTTGGCGCATAGGCCATCAATCAGCCCTGCTCTAACCCTTTTGCGCTTTGTAGCGCTCTTTGAATTCGGCCTGCTGCTGCTTGTGATTCACAATAGGCATCGGATAATCGGTGCCCTCTAATTCCTGCTCGGGAATGTCACCGGTGACTAACGCGCTGGTGTCGAGGTGGCGGATTTCAGGGAGCCATTCGCGGATGTACTCGGCGTCGGGATCGTACTTTTTGGCCTGGCTTGCCGGGTTGAAAATACGCAGCGGCTTAGGATCCATGCCGCTAGAGGCGCTCCACTGCCAGCCGCCATTATTTGCCGAAAGGTCGCCATCGTAGAGCTTTTGCATAAAGTATTTTTCGCCCCAGCGCCAGTCGATGATGAGATCCTTGGTGAGGAAGCTAGCGACGATCATGCGACAGCGGTTGTGCATCCAGCCGATGGTATTGAGCTGACGCATGGCCGCATCG
This sequence comes from Phormidesmidales cyanobacterium, assembly GCA_038260635.1. Lineage (GTDB taxonomy): Bacteria > Cyanobacteriota > Cyanobacteriia > Phormidesmidales > Phormidesmidaceae > Phormidesmis. The sequence continues at coordinate 3,607 of JBBSNR010000079.1, read as the reverse complement.
ACGATGGGGTAGCCGGTTCTGCCTTCGCACCAGGCTTGAAAATGATCTTTGTCATTCTCCCAGGGGAAATCTTTAAGCGGATTGCGGTAGGGTCCTTCAGCTAGGTCTGGAAAGAAGTACATGACGCCCTGATAGAATTCGCGCCAGGCAAGTTCTTGTTGCCAGGTGCGAATATTTTCGTGGGTCTCGTCGCTGCGGGCGCGGCTGTACGCTTCGTCGGCAGCTTGCCAAACGGTGCGAATGCCGATGGTGCCGAACTTAAGCGCGGCGCTCAGGGTGGAGGTGCCGGGGATGGCAGGGAAGTCTCGCTGTTCGTCATACTCGGCGATCGCTCTTCGATCCTCACAAAACTTTTCCAGCTGAGCGAGTGCCGCCGCTTCACCCGGTGCCAGCAAAAGCTCGTGCTCCCACGCATAGCCTAAATCTTTAGCCGTTGGCAGCTCAATGTTGCCCGCGTCATTTGCAGTAGCTTTGTCTTTGGAACTCAGCCCTGTCACATCCGACAACGCCTCAACCGGGCCGCGCTTATCGTGCTTGATCCAGTTTCGCCAAAAGGGTGTGTAAACTTTGTAAGGGTCGCCGCCGCCGGTTTTGATGCTGTCCGGGTCGTGCAGCAGCTGATCCCAGAATTTTGTGTGCATCTCAATGCCCTTTTCTTTCAGCGCTTTGGCAACATTGGTATCGCGCTGACGAGAATAGGGCTCTACGTCGCGGTTCCAGTAGACGGCGACAGCTCCAAGGGCATTAGCTAATTTGGGAATGGCTTTTTCTGGGTTGCCTTTGAGGATCAGCAGCTCGCTACCGGCAGATTTGTAGCTGTCTTGCAGTTCAGCTAGTGAGCCAATCATGTAAGCAACTCGGGCCGGAGCGATGTCGTCGCCATCTAAAATGCCGGGGTCGAGGCAGAAGACACCGATGACTTTGGGAGTGCGATCGCGCGCCGCCGCCAGCCCCAAATTATCCCGAATTCTCAGATCCCGACGATGCCAAAACAGCACTAGCTCAGCAGTCATAGTCCCCCGTTCTCAAAAACACTATCTAAAAGGTCACGCGCCATAGTATACCGAGCTGAGCAGGTTCAACCATCGGTCATAGGCATTAGCGTCTTACAGATAGGCTTTGGCCATGTAGAATGCCGCGATTGACTTGGCATCGATTGCAACACCGGCCAAAATCGCCTTTTCTAGCTCATCGGCGCTCATCATCAGCACTTCCAAATCTTCGTCTTCATCGAGCGGTAGCGCCTCAGTTAACTTCTCTAAATCGGTGGCCAGGTAAGCATAAATAATTTCGTCAGAATAGCCCGGTGCATTTGGGAACTTGCCTAGCGTTTTCCAGGTATTTGCTCGATAGCCAGTTTCCTCCTGAATCTCGCGCTGAATAGTGCCCAGCGGATCTTCGCCTTTTTCGACGGTGCCCGCCGGAAACTCCAGCAACCTGCCCTGCATCGCAAAACGATATTGCCGCACCAGCACAAACTGCCCCTCAGCAGTCACTGGCACGGCCATTGAGCCACCGGGATGGCGAATGCACTCATAGTCGCCGATGGAGGCATTGGGTAATCGGAAGCGAGAGACCTCAAAGTTAAACTTGCGCCCTTCGTAAAACAGACGATGCTTAATCAGCTGAGGCGGTTCTTGACCAAATGGCATAGTGATTACAAGGAGTGAGGGCTAGCGATCGCCTCTACAAAAGGCTCTACCCCAGCCACGAACAGCTGCTCCAAGAGCTGAGCAGTCGTTTTACCAAAAATAGGGTGAGACCAATCGGGCGCAATATCTGCCAGCGGTACCAGCACAAAGGAACGCTTGTGCAGGCATGGATGGGGCACCGTGAGACCGGGCAAATCAATGATTTGATCGCCAAATAGCAAGAGATCTAAGTCGAGCGATCGCGCCCCCCACCGTTCCTGACGAATGCGGCCAAACTGGGTTTCAATCGCGAGCAGCTGTTGTAGGAGCGATCGCGCTGCCAGAACCGTCTCGACCACCACGCAGGCATTGAGATAGTCCGGCTGGGGTGGGCCGACGGGCGCGGTTTTGTAGAGCGGCGATCGCGCGACGACGGTGATCCCGGCTTCCTGATTGATCGCCTGTATAGCCGCTGATAGGATTCTCTGAGAATTGCCTAAGTTGCCGCCAAGGGCGATCGCCGCTCGCACCGGACTGCCCACCCGCCTATTTTTGCTATCTGACGGCTCGATCATGGGCATCCGTATCTTTCCCTAAGCTTGCTCGCCTAGCACCCCTCGGACCCGCGCAACGAGCTGATCAGCAGTGAGCACACCTTCAATCCGATCCACCGGCTGACCTTGCTTAAAAAGGACAAGCGTTGGCAAGGCATGAATACTGTGCTGCGAAGCGATCGCAGGATATTTCTCAGTGTCAATTTTAACCACTTTGACTTCGCCCTTCATCTCAGCGCCGACCTGGATCAAAATCTTTGCCATCATCTGGCAGGGGCCGCACCAATCGGCGTAAAAATCGACCAGCAGCGGCTGATCCGAGCCACTGATCATCTCATCGAAGCTGTTGAACTGCTGTTTGACTGCCATGGGCGTATTTTAGAGGGGAAAGCGACTTCCCTATGCTAATGGGCTGCTCCGGTTGTGTGGAGGTTATGGCTCAATTAATTTAGAGAACTTTAGGGATCTACAGGCTTTTCTAAGGGTTTTTCTGTGGACTGCCGCGATAGATTGCTCCGCACCCCGCGAAATATTACAGTGATTGAGCAAATTTACCAGGAAATCACGCCATGGCTGGAACACTGACAGGCAAGGTTGCCATCGTTACAGGGGCTTCGCGCGGTATCGGCAAGGCAGCGGCGATGGCGCTCGCTCAGGTCGGTGCCAAAGTCGTGGTCAACTATGCCCGCTCTAGCGACGCGGCAGACGCAGTGGTGGCGGCGATTTCTGAAGGGGGGAGTGAGGCACTGGCGCTTCAAGCCGATGTCTCCAAAGCCGACCAGGTAGACGCGATGGTCAAAGCCACCATGGACAAATTTGGCCGCATCGACGTACTGGTCAACAATGCGGGCATCACTCGCGACACGCTGCTGCTGCGCATGAAACCCGAAGACTGGCAGGCGGTGATCGATCTCAACCTGACAGGCGTTTTTCTCTGCACCCGCGCCGTGAGCAAAATCATGCTGAAGCAGCGATCAGGCCGCATTATCAATATTTCCTCAGTTGCTGGACTGATGGGCAATCCGGGGCAGGCCAACTACAGCGCGGCCAAAGCCGGCGTCATCGGCTTTACCAAAACCATTGCCAAAGAACTCGCCCCACGGGGCGTCACCGCTAACGCAGTCGCCCCTGGTTTTATCGCGACTGATATGACGGAAGATCTCAAAAATACCGAAGAAATCCTCAAATACATTCCCCTCGGGCGCTACGGTCAGCCGGAAGAAGTCGCTGGTTTAATTCGCTTTTTAGCCGCCGATCCAGCCGCCGCTTACATCACAGGCCAAGTCATGAATGTAGATGGCGGTATGGTCATGCACTAATGCGGGAGTGCACCAGGCTAGTAAACGCGGCGTCGAATAGCTCTTAGCTCTTGCTCAGGGCAGCTTTCACCGCCGCGCTCTGGTCGCGGCGGGTGATCCAGCG
>JBBSNR010000078.1:0-10050 GCA_038260635.1 Phormidesmidales cyanobacterium | reverse complement strand
CGAAGCCTTAGAAGCGCGCGTGCAGCAGCGGACGCTGGCTCTAGCTCAAGCCAAAGAACAGGCAGATGCCTCCAATCGGGCCAAGAGTGAATTTCTTGCCCGCATGAGCCACGAACTGCGCACGCCGCTCAACGCCATCTTGGGATTTTCTCAGCTGCTGCTGCACGATGCCACGCTCCGGCCCGAGCAGCAGGAAAACCTGAGCGTCATCAACCGCAGCGGCGCACACCTGCTGATGCTAATTAACGATGTGTTAGAGATGTCTCAGCACAGCATTCCAGACCAGGGCAGCCAGTCTACAAAAATGGCTACTGATCCCTCCGATCTGTCGGCGCAGCCCTCAGGCCAGCCGCTGCCAATTCGCCGAGTGCTCACCCTCGCCCCCCGGCAACCCACTTACCGGGTTCTGATTGTCAGTGAGCAGCGTCAGACCCGGCAGCGGCTGACCCTACTGCTCACGCAGGTGGGCTTTCAGGTAAAAGAATCGGCCAATAGAGAAAACGCGATCGCCCTCAACCAAACCTGGCAGCCGCATCTTGTCTGGCTAGAAGCCACTTTAACCGGTCCGCCTACCACTACTGCCCAGCAGCTCAAAACCAGTCGTCACTGCCCCGCCGTCATCGCCCTAATTTCACAAGACACGCCCCCGTCTATGGCAGCGGACCTGCGCCAGAACTGCGATGATACGATCGCTATGCCCTTTCACAACCGTCTGATCTTTCAAAAGCTGAGCGAGCACTTAGGCGCACAGTACCTCTACGAAGACACTCAGCCGCCGCTGGCTGAACAGGCTGATTCTTCCATAGCGAGCTCGCCCCTGACCGCAGCAGATTTGGCCGTGATGCCGCAGCCCTGGATAGCGGCATTACATGCGGCGGCTTTGCAGGTGGATAGCGATCGCCTCAGACAGCTCACCCAGACCATTCCTACGCAGCACACCCGTCTATCAGCCGCGCTAGAGACCTTGGTAAACACCTTTGACTACGATAAAATTCTTGAGCTGAGCCAGCCACCCGCTCCACCGTCCTAGCCGCGCCGCCTTCTAAATTCTTAATATATCTACCTCAAGGTATCCATCTAGGCGTTCAGGTTTCGTCCTTAGACAGACGCTTAACCCACCCAAATTTGGTGAAATGGAGAGCGTAAACGACGGAGAGAACATTTATGAAACCTATTAGCATAGGCTTAAGCGAAGAGCAGAGACAGGGCGTAATCGACCTACTCAACAAGGATCTATCCGACTCCTATCTGCTCATCATCAAGACGAAAAAGTATCACTGGGACGTTGTCGGGCCACAGTTCAGAACCCTGCACGAACTCTGGGAAGAGCATTACGAAGCCATCAGCATGAATATTGACGCCATCGCTGAGCGAATCAGAGCGTTGGGCGGATATCCCATCGGCACCGCCAAAGGATTTGTAGAAAACGCCACGCTGCGTGAGCATCCCGGTGACCTACCCGCTGCCGAAGAGATGGTAGAGCGCTTGGTCAGCGACCACGAGCAAGTGATCCGCAATCTGCGTGATCACATCGACCAGAGCGGTGACAATTACCACGACGAAGGTACGGCTGACTTCTTGACCGGCCTCATGGAACAGCACGAAGAAATGGCTTGGATGCTGCGCTCCTTTATCGAAGGCACCAGCCTCTCGCCCACTGGCCAGCGTGAATCTGACCTGAAGACGCCAGCCGCTGTCTAGGCAATCGGCGTGGCTGTAAGCGCGGCCAAAACGCTATTTACACACCTACACCAGGAGCAGATTAACCAGAGGTACCCCCATGGCACAAGCATATAAAGCAGAGCGAACAATTTCTGCTGTTTTCAAAGAGCAGGCGCAAATTGACGGCGTCATTCGTCGTCTTTTAGATCGAGATGTTTCCAGAGACCACATCTCAGTCATGGGGCAAAACTTTCAGAGCGAAACTCGCATTTCTGGGTTTCTCACCAAAAAAGATGTCATCTTAGGTGGGCTGAGAACAGGGGCTATTTTTGGTTCTTTGTTCGGCTCTTTGTTGAGCCTGCTATCGGGTGTAGGTGTGTTGTTCATTCCCTTTGTAGGCCCTCTCGTAGCCGCTGGCCCCATTGGAGCAATTTTACTAGGTGCTACCAGCGGCGCGTTGGCCGGTAGTGCTGGTGCGGGATTGGTTTCTGTCCTGGTAGCCATCGGCCTACCAGAGGAAAAAGCCGCTATCTATCAGACCCGCTTGCAAGCAGGCGAATTTGTGCTGATGGCAGAAGTGCCTGCTGATCGCACGGGCGAATATCAGCTGCTGATAGAGAGTGCGGGTGGGCAAGAGATTCACACGGTTGATCGGCCACTTGCTCGTGCCTGTGAAGGACTGTGCAATGGCGTAGAGAGATTATCCCCTGAAGTTCGCAACCACCTTTCAGAAAATGCTCAAAAAGACTTTGTTGAAAAGTACAACGAAGTCTATCGTGAGCGTGAAGACTCTTTAGAGGCCGAAAAAGCCGCTTGGAACATGGTTCACGAACGCTATGACGAAGATGATAGCGGTGTTTGGTCTAAACAAAAAGCAGCAGTGTAAAATAGGGCTCGGCTCAATCTGCGGTAGAGGCCCCTCTAACGGATGCTATAAAGAAGCTTGTTAGCTCAACGCTTGGCTCGTAGAAGGTTTCAGTAATCAACTGGAACCTTCTTTGCATTTGGAAATACCTCTGGAGAGATACCCGCAAATCTACAGAGGGATAGACGCCGTTAACTTGGCCTTTCTTATACAATCTGCTTAGCCAAATTTATTAAGAGGTGTTTTAGATGAGCATATTAATGGAAGTCATTTCGGAGTCAGCACCCTATGCTTTCTCTTTGACGACCGTGGCGATTGTCGGCTTCATTGCGGCAACGACCATCGGCTCAATTGCCTGGTACAACTCAAAGCGTCCCGTCGGGTGGGAAGACAAAGAGCGCCCAGATATCGTTCCCGATGTTAAGAAATAGTATTGCTTGATAGTATTACCTGAAAAAATTATAAAAATGGCTGAGGCGACTTAATGCACCTCAGCCATTTTTAATGAGTCATTTACAAATAAGCGCCCGTGGCTGATTGCCCATATGCGCTTATTCTTCAGACTTGGTTTACTCTTCAGATTTTAGATCGCCAGGCTCATCGACATACATCTCAGGTTCAATCGCGTAGTTGTTGGTGAGCCCCTCATTACTGGTGGTGTAGCCAGCCGTCGTGTCGGCTTCGCCTTCTGTATTCTCTGGGGTGTGCTTATAATTTTCGCCTTCGCGCTCCTTGCGAGCAGCTGTCTCCGCCGGTACGATGCCTCTGTCAAAGGTATCAGACTGAGTGCTTTCTGACTTTTCCATAGTCAACGGTATCCTTTTTCTAAATGTGCTGTTTTACTTTGGCTTATGTATCTTTTATGTATTCAAGAGGTATGCATTCATGTAAAGCATCGTTCAAACCAAAGGTTTTAGCCTCTTCCCCAGGCTGTAAAAATAGCAGATTGCAGATCGTTCTTTAGGTGGATTCTCTGATATCTATCTCTGTCGTTTGGCGAGGCGACGCAGCCCGGCTATGCCGTCGCATGAGAAATCGCCCAGAAGAACGTCCAGTAGGATGGTGATTTTTCTCAACAAGAACACACATTACAAAACTGTCATCTGACTGTTGCGAAACCGTGATGAATGGCGGTGATGATAAGCCTATCGAGTTTCATTTTCTGAAACCCAGCGTCTGTCGGCAAAATCAATTGCCACACTGAGAGCATCGATATATGACAGCTCATCACTCAGAGGAAATATTATGAAGCGTCTCTGGCTTTCACTCCTGGCTAGTTCAATGCTGATTGCTGGCCTTGCTAGCTGTGGTCCGGCACCGACATCGCAGGATATGGCAGAATCGGATGCGGCGATGGAAGCCCCCATTGCTGACCCTGGTGCCGACATAGGGCAAGGCGAGACGGTTGCCCAAACACCAGCGGAACCACCCGTAAACGACGATGTTGCTCAAAGCCCCCAACTGATCAGGCGAGCCAATCTCTCCCTTCGTGTAGATTCGGTAGAGGAAGGGTTTGAGCAGGTAAGAAAGATTGTGAACGCGCAGCAGGGAGACTTATTAAATTTGAATGAGGCAGGAGAACAACAGCGCTATATTACCGCAGAGATCCGAGTCCCTCAGCAAAAGCTCGATGCCACCCTCGACGCCCTCGCTGACATCGGCACTGTCTATAGCCGCACCATCACCACTGAAGATGTCTCTAGTCAGCTTGTAGATATTCAGGCTCGGCTGAGCAATGCGCGCAAGTCTGAAGAAGCTTTGCAGGAGATTATGTCGCGCTCAGGGGATATTTCGGATGTGCTAGAAGTCTCGCGTGAGCTGAGCAACGTGCGGCAGAGTATTGAGCAGATGACCGCTCAGCAGAAAAATTTGCAAGCTCAGGTGAGATATTCCACTATTAGCTTAAGTTTGGAAAGCGCGATCGCCTTCTCCCCCAATCAACCTACCCTCTCACGTCAGCTGGCCAACTCGTGGGAATCGGCCAGCTATTCTGCCAGCAGCTTCACCACCGGGCTGCTAAAGCTAGGGCTCTGGCTACTGGCCTACAGTCCTTACCTGGCTGTGCTACTCTGTGCCGCTGCGATCGCTCGCAAAGCCCGCCGCTCAATTCGCAGCCGTAGCTAAACTGCCCTCTCAAATCGCCATTTACTGTGCGATCTGCTGCGCAGTCTACTGTTTGATTTACTGGTGTTTCATCTACTGGGCGATCGCTGCCGGAGGTACATCCGCTAGCAGGGCTTGAGCCTGAACCGTACGCAAGACAGGATCGCTCAGGGCGCGCTGGGTGTAGGTTTCTGGATGCAGGGCGATCGCCCGTCGCCAATACTCCACCGCCGAATGGATATTTTTCAAAAGGGCGTAGCAGCGGGCCTGCCGGTAAAAGGCAAAAGACTGATCCGGCTCAATTGAAAGCGACTTATTGTAGGCTTCAATAGCCTGCTCATAGTTACCCATTTTCTCTAGCGCCCAGCCCAGGCAAAGCCAGCTCTTATGGTCATACGCCTGACACTGTAAAGCCACCTTAAAGCTGTCGTAAGCCTCGTGATACTGGCGCAGATTCATCAGCGTTAAGCCGCGTTGGTGCCAGGCGCTAGCCATGCCAGGCTCAATTTCGGTGGCCCGCTCAAAGCACTCTAGTGCCTCGGCGTGACGCCCCAGCCGCTTTAGCAAAAATCCTTTATAGGTCCAGCAAAGGGCATAGTCAGGGGAGAGCGTCAGGGCCTGATCAAAATTGGCGATCGCCGCTTCATTCTCTTGCTGGTACATCAGCGCCTGACCCAGGCTAGCCCAGACCTTAGCCGAGCGAGGGTTGAGCTGAAGCGATTTTTCAAAGCTTGCTACCGCCTCGTCTAGCCGCTTGAGCTTGGTAAGCACCTTGCCGCGTCCGTACCACAGCTCGTAGGCCCCACCCCTAATGGCCAGCGTCCGATCATAGCCATCTAGTGCCTCCTCGTAGCGGTTGAGGCGATAGAGATTTTTGCTTTTACCATACATAGCTTTGAAGTAGTTAGGAGAAACCACCAGCGCACGTTTGTAAATTTCAACAGCCTCACTATAGTATCCCAGCCGTTCTAAAACAGTGCCGTAGTTATACAAAATGCTTGGCGCATCGGATTTGAGCTGAAGCGTGCTTACATAGATTTTCACCGCTTCTCGATACTGTCCGGCAAGTGCCAAATAATAGCCCAGGCCATCCAGGGCCGCAAAACTATTGGGCTCTGCTGCCAGCAGGCTCTCATAGGTGCTGATTTTTTGGTCAATATCAAGCTGGTCAACATCAAGCTGGATAGATGTCGTAAAAGCACCGTCGCGTCGCGGTAACTGCGCAGGCGACAGCTCGATGAAAGGGGTATAGTCCATCGCTTTAGTTTTAGATGAGGTAGTTGCACGCCGTTCGCCCTAGCCCAGTCAAAGTTTTAGGTTTACTTCGGCTAGATCCGTCCGGTCAAAGCTATAGCGTCAGCAATGGGGTCCGATTGGGTGAGGCCCATCAGCTGTGCGCTCAGACTGCCCGCTTTTGCCCGGTAACCCGCTGCAATGATCTGTGGAAAACCCTGTGGAAAACTAAGAATAAAATTAGAAAATGTAGATGAGACTATCAGGAATCTGGATTGCCATCGTCTCCAAAAATGAAAGTAAAAACCCTTTTAGCACAAGGCTTTCGAAATATTTTCAGAAGCTCTGTTGACGACCGTAGAAATACCTATAGCTAGTTAATCAAAGACTTTTCCACAGATCCGGAAGGTTTCTTAAACTTTTGTTGAGGGGCGATCACCCTCACCCCACACCACCCTGGCTAAAGCGCAAAGATCTGACGCAGCAGGCCCCCTTTACCGGCCTTCCCCGTAATCAGCTGATGCAGCAGCTCATACTGCCAACGGTACAAAAAGCTCTCCCCATGTGCGGCAATGTTGCACAGCTGGCTAATTTGATCCAGGCTAGAGGCGGCCTGTCGCCCTTTTTGGCTAAAGCAACCCGCCATCGGGTGATCCCACTGACTAAAAAACTGGCTAAGCAGGGCGCGATCGCGGCTTGATACCTGAGCCTGGTCTGTGACTTGGACCATTTTTAGGTCGCTGTCAGAGTGCGGTCGATCCTCTAGCTGACCCGCCGGAAACGCCCGCCACTGCGCAGCCAAAAGTGGGGGCACCCTGCCCAGCGTGTATTGGCAGGCGGGGCCTAGCGGCAGGCCACCAATCTCTGTCAAACCCTGACTCAGCAAAAAGTCGTAAAGGTCTGTAAATAGCGGCGTCAGCACCTCGCGCTCAACAGCAGAACTGAGCCGGATACCCGCTTCGGAGTAGTCGTCAATATGGGCGTCCGGCCCGCCTGTTTGAGCCAGCTGATAGTTTTTGTAGGCAGCCAGCAGGTCTTTTTGACTGGCCGCTTGCAGGCAAAACCAAACGCTATCGCCAATCTCGCTGCGCACCTGCTGCTGAATATCTGCGGCAGGCAGCGGCGCACTGCTCGTCTGCACTTGCAGCTGCTCAATCTGGGCTTCTTGCCCCTGAATGGTGCTTTCCTGGACTTGCCGCTCAGTCTCTAGCACCGCAAACTGCTGCTGCTGCTCTGCTGAAAGGTGGGTAATCTTTTCTTCAAGCAGCTCAATTTGCGCCTTCATCGTAGCGATTTGCCCATCTTTTTCGGCTAGCAGCTCGTCTTTTTTAATCAGCAGCTGAGTTTTTTGCTTCACTTCTAGGGCGCTCAGCCCAGCGCGAATCAGGTTGAAATACTTCATATCGGCAATGTCTATCGCCTGGGGCGCGGCCTCTGGCAGATAGAGAAAGCCCTGGCGATCGCTCATCTGCACAACCAGCAGATGACCCTCCGCGTTCTGAATACTGAGCTGACTGCCCATCCCCACCTGCTCAAGAATGCCCCTGTACCGCCGCTTACTGTAGTAAAACTCGACGTGCAGTGCCGGATCATCGCCCATCAGCAGATCATTCGCCAAATCGTCTGACCTGTCCGGTGGCAGCAGGCTTTCAGCAGCTCGGATCACAGCGCCCGCTGATTTGGCAGCAGCGGGGTAGGGCTGAGCCTGGGCTGGAGTGGCCTCCGCTTGAGCGGTCTCAGCGGGTAGCGGCGAATCGAGGGGAGGCAGCTTTAGCTTATGGTCTACCTTGAATGAGATTGAGCTGTTGGGATCGACTGCCTGTTCGGTTAGCGTCTGTTGGAGATTGAGGGCAATTGCTTTAGCGGCTTGAGCAGCGGGAGAAGCAGGTCGGTCGGTCGTCGAAACCGACTCGTCAGCGGGTCGGACAGGAGAGGGCGACGGGATCTGAGCCGACCAGGGTTGAATGCCTGCTGCCTCTGCCCTGGTAGGTTCAGAGGGCCTGACGCCGATCAGCTCTAGCTCCACGCTGCGCCGCCCCTGCCACTCGTTGAGGCGGATCTTATAGGCAATATCCAGGGCTCTAGGTAAGGGGTAATAGGTTCCCCAACGCCAGGCGATCGCTTTGAACACCGTTTTGGATCCACCTGCTGGCGGCGTATGGGCAACCGTCAGCTTCAGATGGTCACCGGTTTTGCCAATCGCCTTTTGCTCAACCACCGCAACATTCGCCGTCCAAAATACCGGATCTGGGTTCTCGATCCCGCAGGGATGAATCTGGTCAATTTGGGTGTACAGCTCCAAGTCTATGTCGGCTAGCTGAGCCTGCACATCTACCGTGACCAGCGGCTTTAAGTGCTCTGGCTGCAAGTGTTTGCGGGCAAAATTGCTCAGGCGAGATTTCACCTGACGGAGCTTATTGGCCGGAAAAGAAAAACCGCCAGCCGCCCGGTGACCGCCATACTTATCGAACAGATCATCGCAAAATTGCAGCGCCTCAAACACATTAAATTCAGGAATGCTGCGAGCTGAGCCGCGAATTTCCTTTTGCGCCTTATCTTCGTAAGTGCCAATAAAGACCGGCACCCCGTAGCGCTCTACCAGCCGCGAGGCGACAATGCCAATCACCCCGTGGTGCCATTCGGGCTGAACGATCACCAGCACCCGCTCTGTCTGCAAATTGAGCAGGCCATTTTCCTGCTGCTCTTCGCACCATTCCACCGCCTGCGCTTCGATAATCTCGCACATCTGGCGGCGCAGCTTATTCGCTTCCTCGCACTGCATGGCCCGCTGCAAGGCAATACCCACATCATCTGTTGTCAGCAGATCGATCACAATTTGCGGATCGGCAATCCGGCCTACAGCGTTAATCCGGGGGCCTAGCCTAAAGCCAATGGCCTCTGGCTTCAGGGCATTTTCCTCACTCAGGCCAGCCACTTCAATCAGCGCCTGCACACCTGGAATGGGCGATTTGGGCAGTAATTTCAGGCCGCGCTTCACCCAGCGGCGGTTGACCCCAGTCAGCGGGGCCAAGTCTGCAATCGTGCCTAGCGTAAATAGAGCGAGCAGCGTGGCCGTTAGATCCTGCATTTGGTCCATCCGCTGAGCGAGACAGACCGCCAAAATGTAGGCGACACCGACGCCAGCAACGCCTCGATAGGGAGAAGTCTCGCGAATTAGCTTCGGATTGAGAATGGCGTTAGCCGGCGGCAGCTGTTCCGGAATATCGTGATGGTCGGTCAAGATCACCGTCAGGCCCAGCTCGCGGGCACGGGCAACCGGCGCATAGGCGGCGATGCCATTGTCAACGGTGAGAACAATCGCTCCCCCAGCGGCATGGAACTCTTCGACAATGCGCAGATTAATGCCGTAGCCTTCATCCATGCGGCTAGGGATGGCGTAATTAACCTGAGCGCCTAAGTAGCGCAGCGATCGCAGCAGCAGCGCCGTACTAGTCATGCCATCGGCGTCATAGTCGCCGCAGATCAAAATTTTCTGCTGAGCGTCAATGGCTTCTACCAGCAGATCCAAACTATCGGCCAGATCGGGAAAATTATCTAAAGGGGAGGGCAGCAGCAGCGTTTCTGGGTCTAAAAATTCCCACGCCTGCTCAGGCGTATAGAGGCCGCGATTGATCAGCACCTGGGCCAGCAGCGGAGAGAGGGCCGTCGCCTGAGAAATTTGTTTGGCCTGAGCTTTTTGCGCGGGGAAAATCTGCCACCGCTGAGGTGGCACCTGCCGCTGAGTGACAGGCGCAGCCATCTGACCAGTCAGCGCTGGCGCGATCGCACTCTCTAGATCTGTCTCAATAGGCTCTTCAGGCACAGGATAAATCGCTAGATCAAAGCACTACAATATCAGCCCCATCGCTGAAAACACCCGACGTAAAGTCTTTTGGGCAAGTAGCAGTGACAGAGCATAGCAAACGTCTTCCAGAGCCGGCTTACCAACGGTGAGGGCGCTTACTGTAGATCATTTGATCTAATCATAGAGGATGAAATCCTCAATACACTAGCACCCGGCCATCGTTTGCAACATGTACGGCGCGATCGCTGTCAAAGCCGCTCGGCAAAAACTCCACTCGCAGCGTTTGCGCATCAGGGCGATGCAGCACTGCCGCCACTGCCTGATTGTTCTGATCCCAAAACACCAGAGACATATCAGGGTCTACGCCTACTTGAGTCTGAAT
>JBBSNR010000077.1:0-10057 GCA_038260635.1 Phormidesmidales cyanobacterium | reverse complement strand
TAAATAGGGATCGAGCGTTGCCTTCGCAGTAGCAGATGCCTCCACCATAGGGAAAGCAACATAGATGCTAGGCGAAACGTGATCGTCGGGATACTCCAGCTCGGCTTCGGCCAGCGCCGTCTGCGAAGAAGGGCTCCAGTGCACAGAGCGCAGCCCCCGATAGATATAGCCATTTTCGACCATTTTGCTAAACACCCCGAGCTGAGCAGCTTCGTATTCCGGGGCGAGCGTCAGGTAAGGATGATCCCAGTCGCCCCAAACGCCGTATCGCTGGAAGCCCGCGCTCTGCTTCTCGACCGTCTCTAGCGCAAACGTCCTGGCCTTTTGCCGTAGCGCAATTGGGGTCAGCTCACGCCGCTCAGCCGACTTCAGCTTTTGCAGTACCTTCAGCTCGATGGGCAAGCCGTGACAGTCCCAGCCGGGCACATAGCGCACCTTGCGACCCTGTAAAATTTGATACTTGTTGACAATGTCTTTAAGGATTTTGTTTAGGGCGTGGCCCATGTGCAGGTCGCCGTTGGCATAGGGCGGCCCGTCGTGCAGGATAAATGGCTCACCCGGATTTTCTTCGGCTAGCTTTTCGTAGAGTGACTGCGCCTGCCAATAGGCTTGCAGCTCGGGCTCGCGTTTGACGGCGTTGGCCCGCATACTGAAGTCAGTCTGAGGCAGCAAGACAGTCTCTTTATAGCTTTTGGCTGTCTCGTTATTGGGGGCGCTTTTAGATTCACTCACGGTTGTCACAGTGGAACTTTGGGTCTAGAGAATAGTCGGTCGGAGCGGGGCAGACACCCTGTAGATTAGGTCATTTTGCCTGGAAGGTGGGTTCGCTTCAAGTCAATCGTCCCAATTGCTTTCTTCCCAGCTGTCCTCCTCCGTCAGTTCGGCGGGGGGTTCTACGGGTACATCATCTGGAGAATAGGCCGTTGGTGGGGCGCTGGGCTGATCAGGCGGCGGTTGATTGCTGACAGGGGGCGGTTGATTACTAGCAGGGGGCGGCGATCGCCGTGGAATATCGATAACAGGTTTTGCCGGTTTGGGACGAGTGAAGCCGGTCACTAAGTCTTTCACCCAGCCAACCAGGATCAAAGGAGCTGCTAGCAGACTGGGCTTTTCTCTAACGGCTTTGCCCGCTGGCGCGTCAGGCATCGCTTGAGCCAGTTCAAAGAGATCGTCACCCCAGTCGTCTGAGTCAGAGACCTGGGCTGGGTCGGGCGATCGCACCTCAGTCGCAGCCGCTTCTGTTTCGTCGTTCCCCGGCTCATCTATAGGTTTATCTATAGTAAAGCCATCTGCTTCAGATTGACTGGCCGCAGCTTTAGCAATATCCGACGAGTTTATTTCGCTTTGGACTTCGTCCTTGATCTCGCTTTTGATCTCGCTTTGGACTTCGCTCTGATCCAGACGAGCAGGCTCTAATTCAGCTTCGGCTAAAGCCACTTCGGCTTCCGGCGGCTCTGGCGCAGCAGCAACGGCTTCGGGCGTTTCCACCGAAAGAATCTCGGCCTCGGCAGCGGGGGGCGCGGCGTAGTCGGGTTCGACTGCCGGTTCGAGCGCAGCAGGCGTATCTTCAATTGGTTTCTCTAGCGCCTCTAGGGTTAGCGCAATCGAGGGTTCGGGCATCGCCGCAATGCCATCTTCAACAAATTCGTACTCATAGACGGGCCGACGACGGGGATCAAGCCTTGGGCCAAATCGCGCTGTTGACGAATCGCTCAGGGTTCGCTTTTGCAGCCGGATCGGGCGCACCGATTCGTCGGGAACTAAGCGCAGCTGGTTAAGCCTGTTTTTGGCCCAGCCGGTCACAACTTCCGGGGTGAGGGCAACCGGCGTCTGCTGATAGACGGGCGTTTTTTCGCGGCGTACCGTCAGCGTTTGCCAGCCCAACCCCAGCAGCAAAATCACCGCTGTGAGCTGGCCTAGTAACACTGCGCCGGTCATTTGCCCCGCACAAAACCACAGCACCACCGCGTAAAACAGGCCCAGACCGCTCCACAGAAAGTCAGAGCGGCGGTGCACCTCCGGATAAAAGAAGGCGGCCATATAAAAGACAAAGCTGCCTGAACCGAGCAGCACAGCTAAAACATTTGCGAGCATTCGCCGACCATTTGCGTATCTGAAGTAAGCCCTACCGGACCTCCCTATTGTGTCGGATAATGGCTGTCTTGCGGTAAGCCACCGGCGGAATACCGTTGGGGATCGCTACATTGCACCCGACTTTTTGCTAAAGAGCACCAGCACCGTTTTTACGATCAGCTGAACGTCGTACAGGAGGCTCCATTTACTTTGATATTGCAGGTCGAGCTGGATCACTTCTTCGAAGGTAGTGACCGTTGAGCGACCGTTGACCTGCCATTCGCCCGTCATGCCGGGTTTCACATTCAGGCGCTGCCACTGGGAGACTTCGTACTGGGCGATTTCGTCAGGCGTTGGCGGGCGAGTCCCGACCAGGCTCATGTCGCCTTTGAGCACGTTCCAAAACTGAGGAAATTCGTCGAGGCTGGTGCGTCGCAAAAAGCGCCCGACATTGGTAATGCGCGGATCGCTGTCGTTTTTGAACAGCGGTCCTTCGACTTTATTGGCAACCTCTCGCTTGCGCGCTTCGGCGTCGGTCACCATTGAGCGAAACTTCCAGATGGTAAAGCGTTTGCCCATCCAGGAGCAGCGGGTTTGGGCAAAGAAAATTGGGCCGCCGTCTTCGCGCTTAATGGCGATCGCTACCACCACCGCTAGCACAGCCGTTAGTCCCAACCCCACTAGCGCCCCTACAATGTCCATGGCGCGCTTAGCCTTAGAGCGCACCGACGGATGAGTTTCGGGCAGGTTTTCTAAGGCAGCCTTTAGCTGGGCAGGCGGTAGTGGGGTTGGCTGAGCCGCCGAGTGTGAAGCAGGGACCGGGGCGGGCTCAATGTGAAAAATCTGATCGAGTTCAGTCAGTGAAAGGGCCATCATCACCTGGGCAGGCACGTTGATTAGCCGCAGTCTAGCCCCTTTAGATTCACAGAGCTTGTGACAAATGACTAGCGCCCCAATGCCACTGCTGTCAATAAAAGTGGTCTCAGCAAAATCTAAAACGACTTCTTTAAGATCGGGTTGCTGCGCGAATGCCGTTTGACAATCGCGCTTGAAGGAGACCGCCTCAACGACGGTAAATGCTTTGGCGAGTTGAATAGTACCCATTGATTCCCAGACTGCGGCTTTGGAACTGGCTTTGGTGGGTGTAGCGGTAAAGCTTTGGGAGAGGCTAGTCATCGCGTTACATTGTTGAAACAATTGCAGCTGCCTGGCCTCACTTAGCTTTCCCAAAGTGTCTGCTCCCTCACTGAAAAGGCATACGGCTGTTCGCGCGGTCAGAGATGGCAGGCTTTGCCTAGTCTCTTGTAGAAGACTAAACCGCTCTATCCCAGACGGCTTTGCAGCAAAGCAAGGCACTATTAGTGCTTTGTCTGCTCAAGCTATCGTAGAAAGTCCTGGCGGGCCTGACTTTGATGCACTTTTTGTCAGAACCTTACATCAACTACAGCTGATTGTGTTTTTAACCAGAATGCTTGACAAAAGCCGCCCGATGTAAGTAGTTTCCCATAGAGAATCATCAGCTGGCCTGTTCACTAGGACATAGCCTAGCTCAGGCGGGTCAGTCCGACCAGATGTAGGCAAAGACCGGCTGCTGCGCCTGCTAGAACTAACCAGGCAGAGTTGATCTTGAAGCGGAATACAGCGATCGCACTCAAAACCGCCAGCACAACTGTAATCCAATCAACTAGAGCAGCTTGCCCCAGCGTATAGGTGACCCCTGCCATCAACCCCAACGAAGCCGCATTCACCCCGTCTAAAAATCCGCGTGCCCAGGGCGACTGGCGTAGCTTGGGCACCCACGGATTCACCAATCCGACTAGCAAAAAGGCCGGCAAAAAAATACCCACGGTGCCCGCGATTGCCCCGGCATGGCCCGCCAGCAGGTAGCCGACAAATGTAGCGGTCGTAAAAACTGGCCCAGGCGTAAGCTGACCAATGGCGACCGCATCTAAAAGCTGCTGCGAGGTCAGCCACTGATTTTGATCGACCAGGTCGCGCTGGAGGAAAGCCAGCAGCACATAGCCGCTGCCGTAGAGGACACAGCCGATTTTGAGAAAGAATAAAAATACGCTGGCCCAACCCACCGAGACAGTCGCTGCGAGGGGGCTGCCGATCTGAGCGATCGCCCCCGAAAAAGGCAGCAAAAATGCGCCTGTGGTTGTGCCCCTAGACTGCCAATTTTTCACCAGCATGACGGCCAGACCTGCCAGCAGCAAAAGGACCACTTCGTTAAGTCCGGCAAAATAGGCGGCGATCGCCACAATTCCAGCGACGATAGTTGGCACGTCCTTAGCCGCTTTTTTGCCCAGCTTCCACAGCGCCTGAAGCACAACTGCAATAATCACCGGTTTAATGCCGTACAGCAGCCAGCCCACCTGCGGCACCGCCTGATAGCGTACATAGAGCGCGGCCAGCAGCCAGACCAGCCCCATCGCAGGCAAGATAAAACTGCTGCCCGCGACAAACAGCCCCGGCCACCTCGCCCTTTCGTAGCCAATATGGATCGCCAGCTCAGTAGAGTTTGGCCCCGGCAGCAAATTAGTCACCCCAATCAGATCGAGCAAATCCTCTCGGCTCATCCACTGCCGCCGCTTTACTACCTCATCATCCATCATGGCGATGTGAGCAGCCGGCCCTCCAAAGGCAACCGTCCCCAGCCTAAAGAAAACGGCCATCAGTTCTTTAAGCCTTTGCCGCTGCTGTTCGGGAGGTAGCGTTGCATAGGCAGCATTTGCACTGCTGCTCTGGGTCTCTGAAGTCACATCAGCTCGCTTGGCTCAGCCCTGGGGTGATCACCTCTTAAAATACAAAGTTTTGGAATTAAACACTGTGTTTTAGGAGAGATAGCCCGGCTACTTTTGATTCCAAATACTCAATGCAAAGCCTCTTTCGCTTGGCAAAAAGAAAAAATCAACCAGCCAATCACTTTAGCCGTCTGCGCCACCAGCCAGAGCCGCTGCCGTTTTTTGCTCATCGAGCTTGAGCATAATCACGCTCAAAGGTGGCAAGGTGAGATCTAGCGAGTAGGGGCGATTGTGGAAGGTCCAGTCTTCTGACCATTTGCCGCCCAGGTTGCCGATGTTGGCCCCGCCAAATTCGCGGGCATCGCTGTTGAAAATCTCCCGGTAATAGCCCTGAGTGGGAATGCCCACCCGATAGTGGCTGTGAGGCTGCGGTGTAAAATTACACACCGTCAGGATAAAGTCGTCGCTCTCTTTGTCGTAGCGAATAAACGACACCACGCTGTGGCGATTGTCGCTACAGTCTACCCATTCAAAACCTTCTTGAGAAAAATCTTGCGTATACAGGGCAGGCTCGCGGCGATAGAGGTAATTTAGCCGCTCAACACAGTGCTTAAGCTGTTCGTGCGCGTCAAACTGCAATAGGTGCCACTCCAAGTCGCCCCAGACATTCCACTCGCTCCACTGGCCAAACTCCATGCCCATAAAGATCGTCTTTTTGCCGGGGTGAGCAAACATGTAGGCAAAGAGCGATCGCAAATTCGCCATTTTCTGCCAGTCATCTCCTGGCATCTTGCCAATCATGTGGCTCTTGCCGTGCACTACCTCATCATGAGAGAGCGCTAGCATAAAGTTTTCACTGAAGGCGTACCAAATGCTGAACGTTACGTTGTTTTGGTGAAACTGGCGGAACCACGGATCCATCTCGAAATAGTCGAGCATGTCGTTCATCCAGCCCATATTCCACTTCAGGTTGAAGCCCAGGCCGCCGACGTAGGTCGGCCAGGAAACCATCGGCCAGGAGGTGGATTCTTCGGCGATAGAAAGCGCGCCCGGATAGTAGCTGAAAATAGCGTGGTTAACCTGCTTAAGGCACTCTGCCGCTTCGATATTTTCTCGGCCACCGTAGTCATTGGCAACCCACTCACCCGGCTTACGGTTGTAGTCCAGGTACAGCATTGAAGCCACTGCATCGACCCGAATGCCGTCAATATGGTACTTATCAAACCAAAACAGCGCATTGGCCACCAAGAAGTTGCGCACCTCGTGGCGACCGTAGTTAAAGACCAGGGTGCCCCACTCTTTGTGCTCGCCGCGTCGGGAGTCGGCGTGCTCATACAGATGCGTACCATCGAAGAAAGCCAAGCCGTGCCCGTCTTTGGGAAAGTGACCTGGCACCCAGTCTACAATCACGCCAATGCCGTGCTGATGGCACTGATCGACAAAATACATAAAGTCTTCTGGCGTGCCGTAGCGAGAGGTCGGCGCAAAGTAGCCCGTTACCTGATAGCCCCAAGACCCATCAAACGGGTGCTCAGCAACCGGCAGCACTTCGATATGGGTGAAGCCCATCTCCTGCACGTAGGGAATCAGCTTAGCGGCTAGCTCCCGGTAGGTCAAAAATCGGGCACCTGGCTTGAGGTCGGCGACAGTGACCACCGGCGCATCGCTTCCATCAGCATTTTTAGCCGGTTCTGCTGAAGAGGCATGTAGCCAAGAGCCCAAATGCATTTCATAGACTGAAATTGGCTGGCTCATCGCATCGGTTTGGCGGCGGTGCTCCATCCAGTCGCTGTCTTGCCACGAGTGCTGCTCTAAGTCGGTTACGACAGAGGCCGTCTTGGGCCTGACCTCTTGATGAAAGCCATAGGGATCAGACTTTTCGTAGATATGGCCGTCGTAGTTTTTGATTTCGTACTTATAGGAGTCGCCTGCCTTGAGCTGCGGAACAAATAGGTCCCAAATGCCGCTGCTGCCCTTGCGCATCTGGTATTGGCGGCCATCCCAGCTATTAAAATCGCCAATCACCGATACATTGCGCGCGTTGGGTGCCCAAACTGCAAAGTAAACCCCCGCCACGCCGCCAGTGACGGTAAGATGGGCACCCATTTTTTCGTAAATTCGGTGATGGTTGCCCTCAGCGAACAGGTGCACGTCAAAGTCGGTTAGTACCGGCGACTTGAAGGCATAGGGGTCGTAGACAATGTGCTCACTAGCCCCGTCTTTATAGCGAATCTGGTAGTTGGCTAGCGCCTGACCGTCAACGACCGCCTCAAAAAACTGAGGATGCTGCTCGTTGCTCATGGGGTACTCTTTGCGAGTCTCTGGGAGCACTACCCAGGCGGCATCGGCGCTGGGCAAATAAGTGCGCACTACCCAAACTTGCTTGCCGTCTTGCTCTATAGGATGCGGTCCTAGCACCTCGAAGGGGTTTTGATGCTGGTTCCAAACAATCCGCTCGATTTGATCAAGAGCAATCGTTGACGACATATAAGTTACCTGATTCCGCGTAAGTTTTAAGTTGAAACGTACTGTCTAATGCGCTGGCCTGTGGCTGATTTAGCTGCTTTGGTCAGCCCTGTGCGAGCAGCAGCACTTTAACTGGATACATCCACAGTCTTCATCAGCTGCGCATAGCCAGCACGGCTATTGAATGTGAATTTGATATGCCTGTAAGCTTAACAAAACTTGATGACTTTAGACGATTTTTACTAGAAGCTGGCTTTTAGGTTTTTCCTGGTATTTCCTCAGGAGAGGGCTGTCCAGCCGTTGATCTCCTGCTGAAAGTTTCGGTTCACTTGAGAAATTTAATGCATTTGCTATCTGACTTCTCTAGGGCTTCGCTCTTTAATAATTTAGCGGCGAGTGACAGCCAAGCAAACTACCTTATTGAATAAAACCTTATTGAACAAACTGGATAATTTCAACATTTAATAAATGATGACTGCGATCGCTCACTGCCGAACCTTGGCCAAACCTGGATAGCTAATAAGATAGCGGAGAATCGGGCTAACGAATGAAGGGCAAAATGGGGCCAACGCTTCGCCGCAGCTGTAGGAGAAAAACCAGATAGCGAAGTTCTGGATTGACTAAGGTGCTGCCGGCAGGGGCCGCCAGGCTAGCCTGAAGCTGGGCGTATTCAGCGGCAGTGAGGGGTTCTCCGGTCAGCGGCGATCGCGCTGCCGTAATAATTTCTGTGCGTAAAATTTCCTCAGGAATATCTTCAGAGACGTTTTCAGAGACGGCGGCTGGTTCTGGCGCGGGCACTGACTCAAGGGCTGGAACTTCAAAGGCTGGAACTTCAAGCGCAGGAACATCAAGCGCAGGATCACCGGCTACCGGCTCTAAACTCACCTCAGCAGCGGCTACAGCAGACGATAGCCCTGCCCACAGCGCTACAGCAAATCCGCAGCCTAGCTTGGCAAGCACTTTTGGTCTCATGGCAATCCTCCTTTAAGACAGCTACCATAGTGTCCCATAAGAGATCGGTGTCAATCTGACCTGTGGCTTAAGTTTGTAAAGTAACCCATTAAAATCTGAGGGTATCTGCCTGCCACCAGATTAAATAGGAAAATAGGAAAAATCTGAAGCTATGAAATTTATCGAAGGGAAATTTCCCCGCATTGCGACCCATCCAATTACCCGAGGGCTATTGGCAGCGGCTGTGACCGCTGGAACCGTCGGTGTTACTCACCGGGCCGCACTAGCCCAAGCGCTCTTGCAAGAACAGGGTACGCTGGCTCCGGTGGAAGACACTTACACCTTTGATGGAGAGATGGGCCAGAGCATGACCATCGAACTTCAGAGCGAAGAATTTGACACTATTTTGCTGCTCAAAGGGCCTGATGGCGAGGTGTTGACCTCTAATGATGACTACGGCGGCACGCTCAACTCCACCATTGTGATCGAGCTGCCCGAGAGCGGCACGTATAGCGCGATCGCCAGCTCATTTTCTGGTCAGGGCGGCAGCTACCAAATCGAGATTCGCCCTGCTAGTGAGTACGAGCAGGTCTTTAGCCGGGCCTACAACCTCTCTATTTCAGAAGACTTTGCCGACTCGATTGAAGCCTACACAGCGGCGATCGCCCTCGACGACACTGACCCCGGCGCTTACTTAGGCCGTGCTGAAGCCATGATCAACCGGGCCTATATTGACGCTGATAGCAATATTAGCGGCCCGACCGATCTGCCCAAACCGGTGATTGACGCGGTCGTTGCCGACTACCTCAAAGCTGCCGATCTCCTAGAGCAGCAAGGGCAAGCAGGTCCAGCCGCCTCTCTGCGTGAGCAAGCTCAGTACTTCACTGACGATTCCCCTGCTGGCGAACCAGCCCCCGTCCGGCCTGAAGTTGCGCCGACCCCTCCAGCCGACGCCCCTATGCCCGTAGAGCCCGATGGTGGCATTGGCGACGGCGCAGCGCCTCTACCCGATTCCGCTGGCCCAGATTCTGCTAGCTAGGTACAACAGCTGATATCCTCCCTCAGTTCTGAGCGATGGCCGCACCGGGAGCATACTGTACTTGGTCGCTGAGCTGCGGGCACCGACCGGTCTGAAGGAGGCTCTACGCTAGGGATGTACCAGGCGATGTACGTCTGCTGACATTGAGGGCATTTCACCATCACTGTCTTGGGGGGGAGTGTCATCTTTTTTTTGAAGAGGGGAAAAGGGAGATTTGAGCAAGTTGGGGCCGCTATCGCTTGAGTCGCAGCTTTTTAAACAGTCGCCCATCTAACATGGCTAGGCTCAGTAGAATCAGGGCCATGCCCAGAGCTGCCGTGCCATTGAGCCGCTCATGTAAAAAAACAGCGCCTAAAAGCAGGGCCGTGAACGGTACGAGGAAAGAGACTAAAGACGTTTTGACGACGCCCGCTTCTGCCAGCAGGCGATAGTAAATCAAGTAGGCCAGGGCGGTTGAAAATACGCCTAGCGCTAATACAGACAGTCCCGCCGACCACCGCCATTCTAGAGCTAGCGGCCACTCTAGCGCCAGGGTCAGCGGCACCATGATCACCGCGCCCATTGTCACCGTCATAGTTGAAACCAGCTGAGCGGGAATGGCTTTAAACTGTCGCCCCCAAAAGCCCGCTAATGCGTAGGACAGGGCGGCTCCTAAAATCGCCAGTTCGCCCGCCCCCTGCAAGCTGAACCCCCGTAATACATTGGGGCCAATTAGCACCACTACGCCGCCAAATCCCAGCAGCACGCCCAAGCCGCGAGCCGGGGTCAGCCGCTCCCCCACGAT
>JBBSNR010000076.1:0-10077 GCA_038260635.1 Phormidesmidales cyanobacterium | reverse complement strand
CGTTGATGGCAGCGTCTTTACACCCGGCCCGCCGCCGCCCGAGCTGATCGAACGCTATCAGCTGCAAGACTCGCGAGTACTCACGACCGTGGCCCGGCTGTGGCCTGGCGATATCTATAAGGGAGTTGATGTCACCATTCGCGCCCTGCCTGAAATCGCCAGCGCTTTTCCGACCGTAAAATACGTAGTAATTGGCCGGGGCGACGATCAGCCACGGCTAGCTCAGCTAGCCATCGATTTGGGTGTCGCTGACCGGGTCATCTTTGCTGGGTTTGTCCCGGATGACGCGCTGATCGCTCACTATCGCTTAGCAGATGTGTATGTCATGCCCTCTAAAGAAGGCTTCGGCATTGTCTACTTAGAGGCGATGGCCTGTGGCGTGCCGGTTGTTGCTGGCGACGATGACGGCTCAGCAGACCCCTTGCAGGACGGGCGCATGGGCTGGCAGGTTCCCCATCGAGATCCAGCGGCGGTGGCCACTGCCTGCATCGAAGCGCTCAGTGGTAAAGACCAGCGGTGCGACAGCGCGTGGCTGCGACAGGAAAGCCTGGCTAGCTTTAGTGCCCCGGCTCTGGTGACTCGCCTGGGCGAACTGTTAGAGATCCCGACAGACTAAAGGCTAGTGTCACCTGATAGGTACCTGCCAATCGGCGGTACGGTTTGCCAGCTTTGCGCGAGCCAGGCTTGGCACTACGATAGAGGAAATGCCCGATAGAGGGCGATCGCTCGCGGGGTAACACCACAGTGAACCAAAACTTTAATCAACTGCAAGTTCGCTTTCCAGGACTGGGCTGCTGGATATTCATCCTGGGATCAGTCTGGTTGCTAGGGGCCATCGGTCTCAGCGGCGTGATCAAATCAATTTTTGTCTTGATGCTGTTTGTTTTAATTGCGCCAGTGCTGGCGTTCTTTGCCCTACAGTTTTGGATAAAGCGCAACTTGGTGCAAGGCAACTGCCCGGTGTGCGAGCAGCCCCTAACCAGTTTGAAAAATTTGAAAATGCCCTGTCCTAACTGCGGCACAGAGCTATCGGTGACCGGCGAAGGCTTTGAGCGGTTCGCCGCTGATGGTGTCATTGATGTGCAGGCTGTAGATATCCGAACCAGCGCAGTAGATGCTTCAGACGCAGCGACGACGACTATTGATGTAGACGTACAGCGATTGCCCGAAGGTGATATCTGACAGCCTTCTTTTCTACTACTGGCTGATCGAAAGGGTGTAGGGGTGGCTTTCGCCTCGGCGATCGCCCACATGCACCTGGTACTCACCTTGATTAAGCAGCCCCGGCGCTTGGATCACGCCGCCGTCATAGTTGTGAGCAAATACGCATTCTCTAAACCCGCCAGGACCGGTGATCAGTAGGGTATAGTCACCTTGGCTTTGAACTTTAAAGTCTAGGGAAGCAAACGGCTCGGTAATCCTGACAACCTGACCGGCTGCCGGATTGATATTGCCACAGGTGGAGCTTTCAGCGCCGCCTGATTGGCCAGTCAGCTCTACGGGAGCTGATAGGGGTGTACGTGTAACAGACTGGGCTTTTGCAGCTGATCCGATAGTCAGCACAGCTAGAGCGATTAACAGGGGAGAAAAACGTCGCATGGAGACCCTCTTAAAGAGTTAAACCAGAGTTGAACAAGTAAGCAGCTAGCGCTATTAATGAAGAGGCAAAACGCAGCGCCAACCTTCTGTCTACGGGGCTTATTTATGTTTAAATCGTAGCTCTACGCTGCTAGCATCGGTGGTAAAAGCTGTGACAGTTCATAGAATGGTGCCAGAATGCGTTACCCCTTCATTAGCTAACCGTAATTCTTCATGCAAAGGACTCGACTCAACACGCTAGTTAACCAGGCTACGCTGCGCTTCAGGCAGTGGGTGTTTAACCCCTGGCGACGGCTAGCGTTGATTGTCATGAGCCTGCTGTTTGGCAACTTTTTTGCGACGGCTATTTCTGCAACAGCCGGACAAGCTGCCAAGCTAGATGTGGTTGTAGCGGCTGTTTTGGTAGTGGGCGTAGAATTTATTAGCTGGCTGTACTATCGCTTTACGCCTCGCAGCCGGCAGGCGGTTCGCGCTAATCAGCAGGTGACTTCAGCAGCGGTGATTTCTCCTCTAGATGACTCGAATGCGATTATGTCTCCGGGTATGGATCCGGGGCCAGTGCGATCGCGCTCTACCCTCGCCGAGTCGCTCAATGCTTTTAAGTTGGGTATGGTCTACGGTCTGTTTGTAGAAGCTTTTAAGCTAGGCAGCTAATATTTTTTCAGCAGCGCCAGTAGATAGCGCGATCGCGCCTCAATTGCAGCCCAGTTGCCCTGGGCCACCTCGGATTTGGGAAATAGCGCTGTCGAGAGGCCTACGGCGATCGCCCCTGCTGCCATCAGATCGGGTGCACTCTCGCTGGTCACCCCGCCGGTAGGCACTAGCGGAATAGACCCTATTGGACCCAACACGCTGCGAATGTAGTCTCCGTTACCCAGGGCGGAAATAGGAAAGACTTTAACGCTGGCTGCCCCTGCTTGCCAGGCCGTCATAATTTCGGTGGGGGTCATTGCCCCAGCAATCATCGGCATACTGTGGGCCTGAGCTAGATCGATCAGATCGCCATCGGTGTGAGGCGTGAAGCAAAACTGAGCCCTGGCAGCGATCGCCCCCTGCAAGTCATCGGGGGTCAGCACCGTTCCCACACCCACGACACAGCCCGGTAAAGCCTGACGAATCGCGGCCATCATCGGGGCGGGCTGAGCATTGTTCCACGCCACCTCAATTAGGCCAAAGCCACCAGCAGCGGCGGCCTTTGACATGGCTAAACCTGTTTTAATATCAGGGGCACGGATGATGGCGATCGCTCGGTGGCGTCTTAGCAATGTCAGCCATTCGGCCTTCATGCGGTCATTGCTGCTAGATCCCATAGCCCAGATCTCATAGCCCAAGCCCCACAGCCAAACGCTCTATGCCAGACGCTTGCGCAGCGACTCGGCCCGACGTTTAGCCGTGGCGTTGGTCGGCTCGGTCGCTAAAGATTTTTCGTAAGTTTCGAGCGCCTGAGGCATGAGTTGCTTACGCTCATAGGAGTGAGCCAGATTATTGAGCGCGGTCACATAGTCTGGTCTAATCTTTAGCGCCTCGTTGTACTGGCGAATAGCCAGGTCAAACTGCTCTTGCGCGAAGTAGGTGTATCCCAGAGCATTGTGCACCAGGACAGAATTTTCTACTTCTTCATCAGGCAGCTCTTTGAGCGCTTTCTTGAGGTATACAGAAGCTTGGGAAAACAGCTTTTTATCCAGCAGCAAACTCCCTAGCTCGTAATACTCCAGGGCGCTGCCTTTTTGCTTGCTAAGCTTTGTTTGCAAGTCTGAAAGCGTCACCTCCACTCGCCGGGTGACCCAAACCTGTCTGATCACAAAAAAAGCCGCTACGCTCAGGAGCGTCAGCAAAATTCCTAAATAAACAACCAGATAGCTGCTATTTTCCATGGGACACTTCAGCCGTTAACTCTCTTCTACTCTGGACTCATCTTATAGCAACGGGCATAGCAACGGACCGATGCTTTACACCTAGCGGTTTACTCAGAGAGCAGAACCGACTCACGCGATAGATCCTCCAGCGGGGCTGCCGGGGTGTCTAAAAACTGCGACGCTTCGGCGGGCAAACCCCAATAAGCGGCCCTTTCCTGTAGCCAGCCTTCGGCATACCAGCGCCGGATAGCTTGATTGATGGCGGTTCTCAATGGGTCGTACTGCACGCCCTTGGGTATGACTACCGATAGAGGATCAGCCGACAGCAAGCTAGGCAGCAGTCGGTATTCGCTGAGCGCTGCTTGCTGCGTCCATCCCGCTAGTACTGAAGCATCCCCGGCAAAAGCATCAACTGCGCCCGATTGAAGCAGCCGCCGCCCTTCTAGATAAGAACTCACGCCCACTAGCTGAGCGCTGGGCAAAATGTAGCGCACGTGAGGCACGCTGCTAGCGCGATCTAAAAGGGCCACAGTACCTACGCGCAGATCTCGCAGCTGCTGAATATTTTGCTGGTTGGTGATCAGAGCGGTGCCATCTAGATAGTAAGGATCGCTAAAGCTGACAATCCGACGACGCGGTTCGGTCAGGGTGATGGCGGCGATCGCAATATCTACCCGGTCTTCTAGCACCGCATTGAGGCGGTCCATATTGCGTACCGGCACCAGCCTTACTGCCGTACCGTCATCCAGCAGTTCTGCGGCTAGACGCCGGGCAATGTCTATCTCAAAGCCGCTGAGATTGCCGGTCTCATCGACAAATCCCAATGGAGGCCGGTCGTCTTTGACAGCTACAAGCAGGTAGCCGCGATCGCGAATATCTTCCAGCTCAGCGGCAGCCGCAGCCTTTGCAAAAATCGAGGATACAAAAATTGGGAGCAGCAGTATCTGTGCCCCCAAAATCCAGCTTAAATTTGCCAGTGCCCTGCGCATGTAATAGCCGCTACTGACCGGTAGCTTGCGCTACTACCTTCGTGAAGCTGCCGGGATCTAGCACCGCCATTTGGGCCAGCATCTTACGGTTGATTTGAATATCGGCCTTTTTTAGATCGCCTATCAAGCGGCTGTAGGTGGTGCCATTGAGCCTGGCGGCGGCGTTGATGCGAGCAATCCACAGGCGGCGAAAATCGCGCTTGCGGCGGCGGCGATCACGATAGGCATTGCGCAATGCCTTCATCACCTGCTGGTTAGCAATCCGAAATAGCTTAGAGTGAGAACCCCGGAAGCCTTTGGCCAACTTAAGAACTTTTTTGCGGCGTTTGCGAGCTACATTACCGCGCTTAACACGTGCCATGGTCTAATTTTCCTTGTCTAGTTTGTCTGGTACCTAGTTTCCTGATATTGGGCCTTACAGATAAGGCATCATCAGTTCTACATTGGGCACATCGGTTTCGTGTACCGTCGTCATCTTAGAGAGCTTGCGCTTGCGATCCTGGCCTTTGTGCTCCAGCAGGTGATTTTTGAAGGCTTTGCGGCGCATGATTTTGCCACTTCCACTGCGGCGGAACCGTTTGGCGGCAGCGCGGCGAGTCTTGAGCTTTGGCATAGTTTTAGCAGATCGTTACATTTTTATTCGCAGTCTTTGATGATACTACGCGCTAGAAGGAGTGACAAGCCTCTAGCGCGCAACAGTCTGCTTCCAGGTCAATCTCCAGCATCGACCAGTATCGATATTTAGGAATGGAGCCCATCAGACAATTTTCTGACAAAATGATTTTCTGGCAAAATGGTGCTCATAAGCTCACCTCAAAAAATCTATGACTCTTTCTAGCTCACAGTGGACTCACTTTCAGCGTGCTTTAGCCCAGGCTTCTGCGCTTAAAATTATCAGCGGCTTGACCAATCTAGATTTTGATAATGTGGCCGACGTGGTGAAAGCTGCTCAGCAGGGCGGCGCAACGTTTGTCGATATTGCGGCAGATGTCGATCTGGTGCGGATGGTGCGGAGCCTGATTGACCTGCCGATTTGTGTATCGGCAGTAGAGCCTCAACAGCTAGTCTCAGCAGTCGCGGCAGGGGCTGATTTGGTTGAGATTGGCAACTTTGATGCTTTTTATGCTCAGGGCAGACGGTTTGAAGGGCCTGAGGTGCTGGCGCTGACAGAGGAGACGCGATCGCTGCTCCCCCACATCACCCTATCGGTCACCGTTCCTCACATTCTCACGCTCGATGCCCAAGTGCAGCTGGCCGAAGACCTCGTCGCCGCTGGTGCGGACATTATCCAAACTGAAGGCGGCACCAGCAGCAACCCGACCCATAGCGGCACCCTGGGCCTGATCGAAAAAGCCGCGCCGACCCTGGCAGCTGCTCACGCCATTGCTCATGCGGTGTCTGTCCCTGTACTTTGCGCCTCGGGGATTTCTGATGTGACTGCGCCAATGGCGATCGCCGCTGGGGCCGCAGGCGTCGGCGTAGGTTCGGCAGTCAATAAGCTCAACGACCCGCTGGCGATGGTTGCTGTCGTCCGTCGATTGGTTGAAGCCATGCAAACTGCAAAATCTGGCGCTGGCTTACTGGCCTGATCTACTGCTGAGCCCGCCAGTGGGTTTGAAGTTCGGCAATGGTGAAAATAGGCCGAAAATTGAGGCCCTCTGACTGGTATAGGGCCTGACCGCCCTGCTGCCGGTCTACCAGGGCCAAAACGTCATTGACCTGGTAGCCAGCTTGCCGCAGTCGCTCTACTGCTTGCAGGGCGGATGCGCCAGTCGTCACAACGTCTTCGATGATGACGATGGCGCTGCCTGCCGGTAGCTCTGGGCCTTCGATATAGGCGCGAGTGCCGTGCCCTTTGGCCTCTTTGCGAATAATCAGTGGCGTCACCGGCTGGTTTGCGTAGGCTCCGGCAATGCTGATGGCGCTGACCATCGGGTCTGCACCGAGGGTCAGTCCGCCGACGCCCACGGTGCCTGCTGGCAGCATGTCTAGCAGCAGCCGGGCTACCATCAGTCCTCCCTGCGCGTGCAGAGTCACCTGCTTGCCGTTGATGTAGTAGTCACTTTTTTTGCCGGAAGAAAGGGTGAAGTCGCCTTCTTTGTAGGCGACCTGACAGATTAAATCCAGTAGGGCCTGACGAATCACGCTCAGATCGGCAGTCGGCAAATCGGTTAGGGAAATTGACATAGATTTTGAAGTTGAGGGGATTGGAGTTGAAACGTTTGGGGCCCAGATAGCTTGATGGCGGGTGTCAAGATTGTTTTTTCAGGTGGGTAATATAAAAGGGCAGGTTCACAGCCACTTTTTGAGGAGAGCTGACCATCATGGCTATTGGGTTTAGGGGTATGGCAATCGGCGGTCTTTTGGGTGTTGCTGGGGCGATCGCCACTGCTACAGCCTTTGCACCTACCGCCAACGCACAAGAACCTGAGACGGTTTTAGACGCACTGGAAAATATCGCTGAGAATCGCTCAGGCGATTACTACGCTCGGCGCTCGGCTTTTCGTCAGCTAGAATTTATCACCGGGATTGGCGGCTTCCCAGACCAGCGGATTAACCGAGATTCAGCGGCGATATCAGAAGCCTACAACGCGCTGCTGATACTACAGAACCAAAATACCGCAACTGTGCGCGTGCCTGACCTGCCTAATCCTTACACCACCTCAGTACAGCTGCTGCCAGCTTCGCAGTTTGGCAGTCGGGTCACTGGCAGCGAGCTCAATTTTGAACCGCTACCCCGGCGGTGAGCGATCGCAGCTTAAAGAAAGAATCCAGGGTGCAGGAGTTGAACCTGCCTGGGGCGAATTATGAGTTCGCTGCCTAATCCGCTCGGCCAACCCTGGTCGTTGCTACTATACTATCTTGATCGGTTTATCATCTACACAGGCTTACCGCATTAAGCCGGACTTTATCAAGCCAGACTTTGCCAAAAAAGCCGCATTAAACCAGGTCAAGATCGGGTAGACTCCCAGAATACTACGCCGTTTTTGCTATGAGAATCAATCCAGCTGTCGCCTTTACACTAATTCTGCTGACGCTGATGTGTGGCGCGGGCATTGTGAGTTCCTCTTGGGGGTACGCTTTGGGCAGACAGGCTCTGACGGGCGTTCGTCAGCCTGAGACCCGCCCTTCTAACGCTGCTGCTGCCAACCGGAGCGGTGAAAAGCATCATGAGCTGGTGCTGCTGGATGAAAACGAAATTATCAAAGACGTTGAAACCCGCATCGACAGCGGTAATTAAACAGTGCGCGGTCGGACAGTGCACTGTCCCGACCGCGCGCAGGTAATGAGCGGACAAACAGGTCAAGATACCGGAGTCCCGCTACAGCCGCCGGTCTACTGCTGATTTTGCTAACGCTGAGGTTGTTCTGCTAGCTATTACCTTGCCCGTTACTCTCAATATCGCTGTATCAGGTCCATTGCTCCTTGTTGCCCCACCGTTGACTGGGCCAGAGATAGCTGCACGAATCCTGTCGGTAGTGACCTTGATCGGGCTCAATGCCTTTTTTGTTACGGTAGAATTTTCGATTGTGTCGGTGCGGCGATCGCGCATCAATCAACTGGTATCGGCTGGCGACATGCAGGCTCAGACCGTTCAAAAATTGCAGGGCAAGCTCAGCAGACTGCTCTCTACAACTCAGCTGGGCATCACCCTTTCTAGCCTGGCCCTCGGCTGGATAGGCGAGCACACCATGGCCGCGCTGATTAAGCACTGGCTCAGTCGGCTACCGGTCTCTGCGGCTACCGCTCAGTTTCTATCGCACTCAGCCGCCCTACCCATTGCCTTTTTGCTCCTGGCCTATCTACAGATTGTGCTCGGTGAGCTGTGCCCCAAGTCAGTCGCCCTGATCTATGCAGAACAGCTTGCTCGCATCCTGGGCCCACCAAGCCTGACCATTGCCCGCCTGCTCAATCCTTTTGTCTGGCTGCTCAACCAATCGACCCGGTTGCTGCTATCGCTAGCGGGTATCAAAGACACTACTAGCTCAGGGCAATACGGCAGGGTTACCCCCGAAGAACTGCGGCTGCTGATTACAACCGCCACAGAAATTCCAGAGCTAGAAAAAAAAGAGCGGGCAATTCTCAGCAACGTCTTTGAATTTCGAGGCGCTACTGTAGACGAAATTATGGTCCCTCGCACCAGCATTGCCGCCCTTCCGCAGACGGCAACCTTCCAAAATTTACTGGATGAAATCGTTGTCTCAGGTCACTCCCGCTACCCTATCATCGGCGAATCGCTAGACGATGTTCTAGGCATTATTCACTTCAACGACCTGGCCGCTCCTCTTTCCAAGGGTGAACTCACACCGGATACAGCGATCGCGCCCTGGCTGCTGCCGGCGCGGGTCGTCCTAGAATCACTTTCCCTCAACGAACTGCTCACCCAAATGCAGCAGTCGGCACGAGAAATGGTGATTGTCGTAGACGAATATGGCGGCACAGAAGGCCTGGTGACGCTGCGCGACATCACCGCTGAAATCATCGGTGACATTGACAACACGTCTCCAGAAGCACAGATTATCGCTAAAGATAGCTACACCGTTATCTTCCCGGCCCAAACCGATTTAGAAGATGTCAACGAGCGGCTGTCGCTGGCACTGCCGACTAGCGACGAGTATCTGACGTTGGGAGGATTTGTCATCTTTGAAATGCAAAAAATTCCTCAGGTCAACGAGCAGCTCATCTACCGAGATTTGGAATTGACCGTGACCGCTATGGAAGGGCCGAAACTGTGCAAAGTTCAAATTAGTAGGCCGAGCCAAGCGCTGACGCTAACCGACGCCTTTACTCCAGCTACGGTAAGAAAGGCTGCTGACAAGCCCATGCCTGATAGAAACAGTCAGCTGCGCCAGAAGCAAAAGTAGCTTAAACCAGAGTGGGAGAAGGGCAGCCCTTAAAATTGGCACATTGGCCCTAGCACTGCGATGTCATCAAAGTTTTACTGCCAACAGATGCTTCAAACAGGTTTTGATTCAGCGTGATCAGCCCTGTAGAGGCGGCCAAGACCCGTCACATTTATTAGGATTTCTATAGTACTGTTTACATAGCGTCAGTTCCCAGCGGTATGCCTGCTAGTCCTGGTGATATTGAATGATATTGAGATATTGGCATCAAAACCTGGGCCAGATTATCTGGGCTGAACCCATCTAAGCTAAACCTATTAAGTCTGGCTGCTGGCAGCATACGGTCGTGCCGCGGTTCTATTATTAGAGAGGTGTGATAACGTGCAAAGCCAATCTTTACTGCTAGCTGACGCTAGGCCCTATAGCCGAAATCGACCCGAGCCCGTCAAAATTGGGGTGATTGGGGTTGGTAATATGGGCCAGCATCACGCCCGAGTCCTCTCTAGGCTCAAAGATGTACAGCTTGTAGGCGTCTCTGATGTCAACGCGGAGCTGGGTATAGAAACGGCCAGCAAATATCAGGTTCACTACTTCGAAGAATATCAAAAGCTGCTGAAGTATGTAGATGCGGTGTGTGTAGCTGTGCCGACCCGCCTCCATCACTCGGTCGGCATGACCTGCCTGAGAGCAGGTGTACATGTCCTGATTGAAAAGCCTATTGCCGCTAGTATTGCTGAAGCTGAGTCGCTGGTCAACGCGGCGGCAGACCTGAACTGCATTTTACAGGTG
>JBBSNR010000075.1:0-10097 GCA_038260635.1 Phormidesmidales cyanobacterium | reverse complement strand
TTAAAGACGAAAATATCCGGGTTATCGCTAAAGTTGTTGGCCTCCATAATCCAATAGACAGAAGGAACAATCGCAAAATTAGGATTCACCGGGTAGCGATAAGACACCTCCACTTCCTTCTGAACTCCCCCATCGCCGCCGCCAGAAAGCAAGAAATTACGGCCATCCAGCACTTCAAAGGGTTGAACGTAAGAGATAGTTGCCAGAGCGCCCTTCCTCAACAGATCTGGGAAAGCCGTCCCAATCTGAATAGACTGAGCGTTGACATCGCCATTAGCGCGTCCGGCAGTCGCCGGAAACAGATGGGTGCTGCCATAGCTATAGCGGCCAAACAGCCCAAACCCTTTAGCAACCAGCCAGTCAAAGTTAAACAAAAACGTATCGGCAGTCGCTGTCTTGAGAGGGCCACCAAAGCCATCATCCGCAAATCCGTAGAGTGGTTCACTCAGCGCGCCACCCACAAATCCGGATGCGTTAGCTTCTAGATTACTGCGAGTATAGAGAAACCTCAGATTGAGGTTGCTAGTGGGATAAATACCTACCTGACCAGTGAGCGTATTGGTCCCGCCAAACAAACCTCGGGTCGGGTCGCTAGCAGATCGCGGCAGTGGCAAAAATTCGGTGTTATCACCCAAATACCCCAGCCGCAGATCGAGCCAGTCTGCCACGTCATACTGGACGACGACGCCCGCCCCACGGTCAACCGCGTTTACCTGAGTACCGCCACTGGAGTTAAAGCTGTTGGCACCCGAGCCAAAAAACGTAAAGCGGTTATTGTCGAAATGTCTATACCAGTTGACCCTGGGACCAATAGTGAAAGAAAGTTTCTCGCCAACGGGGAAAGAGTAAAATATCTCTCGCAAAACAGGCACATCTTCCTGCCCCGCCGTCTGTAGCGTAAACGGGACGCCAAACGTATTGAAAAGGCCCGCTGAAGCATAGAAGTTGGCCGGGCCGTTGCCGTCACCCGCCGCTATTTGCAAGACTAGGCGATCTTTCCCTGTAAAAGAAGTCGTCAGATTCAGCCAGGCCAGATAGCTAAAAGTCAGCTCAGGATCGTCAGTAATGGTTCTGTTAACCGGTGCCAGATCGGTCACTCCCCGCTGGCCTGCTGCGAATACATTGACGCCTTCTGCCTGCACATCGCCATTAGCCGTCGCTAAGCTCAAATAGCTATAGACGTTACCAGTAAGCTTTGTAGTGGTAGAAAACTGATTGTCTTGAAGCTGAGCAACATCTGTTTCTAGCGTGTCCAGCCGGGCTCGCACTGCCGCCAGCTCATCGGCAAATTCTTGTTGTAGCCTTTGAATACTGTCTAAATCAGCGCCATCACCTATAAGCTGCAAAACCGTATCCAAGCAGGCATTGAGCCCAGCGGCAAATTCATAGCGGCTCAGCGCCCGATTGCCTCGAAACGTGCTATCAGGGTAGCCCTCCAAGCAGCCGTATTCCTCCACCAGTCGCTGAAGCGCTGTAAAAGCCCAGTCGCCTGGCTGCACATCAGACAGCTCGGATACGCTGGTAACTTGCGCTAGCAGGTCTGATGCGGTTGAGGCGGGAGAAGCCACTTCTGGCTGCGCTGTTTGAGGCTCCTCTAGTATTTGTATTTGAGGCTCTATTTGGCCTGCTGTTGGGGCTTCTTCTAACAGCTCCTGAGACCTGGTAAGCGTCTGAGATTGGTCGAGTAGTACAGCTAGGGAGGGTACCGTCGTTTCCTCACTGACTTCACTCAAAGACGCCTGGACTTCTTCAGTCTCTACTAAAGGCACCGCCAATGCCGATGCCGCTGAGATACTGAGCGTGGCTGATACTGCGCCTAAAACACCACAAAACATTCTCGGCAGGGCAAAACCCGCCGTTACACCACGATTAACCACTCTGAAATCCTCACACCGGAATATATTAGGTAAACTAGCAGGCTATTTTTCCGGCAAATGTATTACAAGCCACATTCCTCACACGAGTTGTAAACCGATATGAGTTGCGATCGCCGCTAATACTCCTTCACATCGTATGTCTCAAAGTCAGCTCGAATATCGTCTTGGTGCTCAATGAACAGCTGTCTGCCAATGTCGTAAACAATGCGTGGCAAGGCAAACTGTAAGTCTGTTAGATTGGCGCGAAAACCGCTGGGGATGGCGGCCCCAGAAGAGAGATAGTAGCAGCGCCTGAGATAGCTGTGCTCTGGAGATTTGGGCGTGAATTCGAGACTATTACCCAGGTAGGGATAGTGAGCCATAGCGCTATGTTCATCGCCAGCAGGCGGGGTAAAACAATCTTGCCAGCGGGCGATATGAGGAACCAGCGTCTGTAGCTCAGGCTGTTGATCTAAGTCGGTGGCAAATCCGGTGCCGCAGATCAGCGCGTCGTGAGAGAAAGTCTTATTGCCATACCGCCCTACAATCTCTCCATTCTTATGTTCAAGCTGTTTTACCGGCGCATTGGTATAGAGCGTGAAGCGAGGATGGCTAGTCGCCTGATAGTAAGTGTGCGCAGGTGGCAATTGTCCCAGGCGGGCCTCTGAAAGGCTATAGGCCCACTTAGTCGCATCGGGCAAATCGATATAGTGGCGGTGGTAGCCATTCCACTCACTCCAGCGAATGCGATTGACATCGGGTAGCTTAGCGCGGCGAATGGCCATATCTACCGATTTTGCCCCGGCTCTCAACAGCAAAATCGCGTTGTCAAAGGCGCTCGCGCCGCCGCCGATAATCATCACCCGCTTGTTTGCAAAGGTGGAAAAGTCTATCTTATCCATCGTGTGGGCGTAGCAGTGAGCGGGCAAACTCTCTTTGACAATGTTGGGTATGTTTTTACCGCCAGCGCACTCCATTCCCGTGGCTAAAACAACAAAGCGAGCCCGGTAGCGTTCGGGAATGCCCCGATGCTGAGCCTGGAGCCAAAAGCACTGCTCTGCTTCGTTCCAGGTGATATTTTGAATGTCGGTATCGTTTTGAATGGGCAGATCTAGCACTTTGCCGTACCAGTCTAGATAATCTGCCCAGAGCAGCCGGGGAATGTATTTGATTTTTTGCCAGTAGTCATCCCCGTGACGGGCCGCGCACCAGCGGCGAAAGTTGAGGTTGGCAATGCCCCAGTCGAGGCCGCCGGTGATTTGCTTGGGCGATCGCAGCGCTGCATTCCGCGCAAAAGCCCTCCACACCCCCTCCTGCCCGGCCACCCGCCGATCAAAAATTCGCACCCGGCTAATGCCGTGCTGCCGCAGCCCAAAAGCCGCCGATTTACCGCCATGCCCCGCCCCCAAAATGGCCACTTCTAAAATATCGGGGTCGCGGCTATAGTCCCAGGTGCGACCGGAATAGCTGACCACTTCTAAGTCCGCGTAGACGGCTTCGGCCAAACGGTGCAGCCGTGCTTCGGCATCGGCAAGGACAGGGGGAAGTTCCCAAAGATCTTTTGCAGTGAAGTTGGGGGGCAGCGGGGAAGGTGAATGGATGGTGGTCATAGGGAAAAATCTGACGATGGCGGGCCTTTAGATCAGGTTGCCTGCAACCTTTACGCCATGCTCGCTGAGAAGCACAATTTCGTCAGTATCTAGCCATACGCAATCTGGCTAGTAGACCGCAAATCGTCGCCTCAGATGGCTTTGCCCGCTAGCAGCCCACGAACCGACAGCTTCAAATCTGGAAACGCCTCTGAGAGAATCACCTGTGTGTCGGTGTAAATATGCTCTGCGTAGGCGCTATCTCTCAGCATTAAAACCATCACCTGCTGCCGATGACGGTCAATAATCCAATACTCAGGAATCTGCCACCATTCGTACTGCTGACGCTTCCACTCGTAGTCGCGCCGGTAGTTGTCGCTGCGATCGCTCCCCGGACTCACCACTTCAGCCACAAAAGCAGGCGCAGGCATCCCAAATAGCACCGTGCTCTTGCGAATGGTCTTCATCAGCTCAATATGCTCAGGGCAAAGCACCAAAACATCCGGTTTGCGATTGACCCGCTGGTCGCCCACCGGATGAACCTGGATTTCAGTGGCAGAGCCTCTTACCAAACGTCTGGGGATGACGACCTGCTTCAAGGCAAACACCAGCTCGTCAGCAATACAGATGTTTTCTTCGTCTTCTGGTGGCAATTCAACGACATCTCCGTTACTGAGCAACCGCAAGTTCCCATCCGGACCAAGGTCAGAGGCTAGATACTCCGCATAGGTTTTATAGCGAATAGAAGTATAGGTCACGAGTAGGAACGCCAGCAGGATTAGTTTGAGTAGAGCACTATCGAGTCTTCTGGTTTGATGACGACGACAAAAGGTGCAGTCGTGTTACCCACGAGAACGCCCGCCGCCGCACCACCAGCCACTTCCCACAGGTCGGGGCGACCGAGTACTTCACCCAGCACATACCCGCCAGCTGCGCCAATGGCAGCGTCCGTGAGAATAGCGCCGGTTGAGGTTTGGCGGGGGTCTTTGCGATCGCGAATCAAATCCGAAGCCGCGTTGATTTGGTAAATGCGGTCAGCCACTTCTACCGAATTGGCCATATACACCAGCCCGCCTTCCGCAGGCTCAAATCGACCGCGAATAATTGTGCCTACCGGCAGGCGCTGATTGCCAATCGCCGCAGCAGTCCGCAGCACCAAATCGTAATCGTACGTCTTGTTTCTATTTAGATAGAGGGTTTCTGCTTGCTCTAGGGTTGCTTGCAGCGTCACATCCGCCTGGCTCAGCTCAGCAGGCGTACCGGGCGCACGCTGCGAAGAAAAAACCTGAGCAGCGGCGGTTGTCGCCAGCGGACCAAACCCGACCAGCGCCAGGGCCGTCAGCCCGCTAACAGCCCCACCCCAAAACCGACCCAAAGCTCCATCAAAAGCTAAAGATTTCATCGCAACTTCCTCAGAAAAAACGTTTTAGCACATCGCGTTTAATGACTGAAGATTGCCCAAATGTGAGCCTATATCCGTATCAGCTGCCGACCGCTCAACTGCTGACTAAGCCCACTGCCTGCTCTCAATATAGCCTGCAAAAGTAGGCTGTGTAACTAGCGCTGCCGATAAATCTCCAGAAGCAGAAACCTACTGCATCAGGCTATTTAAAGCAGCGCTCACAGTATTTAATAGATCTGGCCGGATGCCCGCAATAATGCCACCGGCAAAGCCAAACAGATGGCCCTCCCAAGAAATAGTGGTCTCGCTAGAGCTGGGCAGCATTGCCCACAGCTGATTGCCGTACAGCAAAAAAACCACCAGGGCAAACCCTATGGTCAGTAAGGTAGCCTCCGCGTAGCCGCTGGTCAGTAAAAAGCCGATATAGCCAAAAATCAGCCCGCTGGCCCCTAAGTGAATAGCATCGCGGCCAAAAAGCCAGGTGCCCAAACCGCCGATGAGCAAAATAGTCACGGTCACAGCGTAAAAGTCGCCTTGCCCCTGAAGCTTGCCCTGAAGCAAAACCAGCCAGCCCAGCACCAGAAAAGGAATCGTATTGGCCAGCAGATGGCCCAGGCTCCGGTGAAACAGCGGCGAAAAGGCAACCCCCAGTAGCCCGACCAGCTGGCGCGGACGAATGCCAAATAGTCGCCCTAACCCGTTGCCTACCGCCAGATTTATCAAGCTGGCCATCCAGGTCAAAATGATGCTGTCGCGCAGCACCTCAGCCCCGACTCGCCAGTCGGGATTGGTGGTGTACAGCGAAAGGATGATGCCCCCCAAAATCAGGCTGAGTATGAGAAATTGTGGCCGGTCATCGAACACGCTGAAACCTTATCTCCGCAGTCAGGGACACAGTTGGGCACGAACGGTTGGGTGCGAACGGTTGAGGGCAGTGTCGTAGAGGTTCATTGGAGATCGCGTTCAATCACCGCTTTACATACGCTAAAGGGCATCATACCGGGCAACTGGCGCAGGTTGATCCTGGCAGCCCGAAGCGATCGCACCCTCTACATCTCTAGCCAGTATGGGGCCAGCAGGGGGGCCAGTATGGGACAATGTAGACCGTTATCTGTGGCAATCGGGTTAAGAACAGCATGAAAATTAAAGGGTTCGCTTCATTTTTACTGACGGTTAGCATCGCGCTGATCGGTCTGCTGAGCTTTGCCGCGCCAGGCTGGGCCTACATTGAAGAAGATGTCGAAATGCTGATGATGGATAATTCCTGCCCGGTGTGCATTCTCAACGACGCCGACCTCAGCAACGCTCAGCTGCACCGCGCCAACCTAAAAATAGCGTCTTTAACAGGGGCCAACCTCAGCGGCGCAGACCTGACAAATACTAACCTGATGCTCTCCGAACTCAGCGGGGCCAACCTCAGCGGCGCAGACCTCAGCGGCGCAGAA
Source organism: Phormidesmidales cyanobacterium (assembly GCA_038260635.1). Lineage (GTDB taxonomy): Bacteria > Cyanobacteriota > Cyanobacteriia > Phormidesmidales > Phormidesmidaceae > Phormidesmis. The sequence goes on along the minus strand of JBBSNR010000075.1, from coordinate 3,805 downwards.
CTGAACGGGGCGCAGATGCAAAATATTGACCTATCTGGGGCTAACCTGACGGGCACTATTCTCACTCAGGCCAATATGAATGAGGCCAACTTAAAAAATGCCACGCTGGTCAATGCCGAACTCACCGCTGCCATTATCGGCGTTGCCGATCTCAGCGGCGCTGACCTAACTGGGGCCAATCTACGCGGGGTTAACCGCAGCCGGGCGGTTTTGTGCCACACCATCATGCCCGATGGCGCTGAGGAAAATCGCGACTGTCAGTAGACCTGCCAGTAGACCTGCCAGTCGATCTGAGCCGACTGACAGATTGGGCCAACTGTAGAGGATCCTTCAGAAATAGAATATATAGGTCAAGATAGTTAAGGAGCCCGCAATCAGGAGCCCACAGTCGTTCACATCGCAATCAGATGCTCAAATCAGGTGCCGTCAGCCGTCCCCAAGAGAATGCTCAAAACTCTAGCAGCGTAGCGCCAATCGCTAAGCCAGGCGGACCGAGCGCTCTACGACGACTGGAGTGGATTTTAGACCCGGTCAGCTATCTGGAGAGAACTAAGTCGCACGCACCCGATTTCTTCACAGAAGATTCGCTGGGTTTTGGGGTGGGGTCGGTAGTGGTGACCAGCCATCCTGAAGCGATGCAGTACATTTTGACCCGAGATCGCAAAACCTTCACCGCGCCGGGCGAATTCAACCGCATTTTAGAGCCGCTGATTGGTGGGGCCTCGGTGATTATGCTTGATGGCGATCGCCACAGAGAAAGGCGGCAGCTGATCACCCCTGCTTTTCACGGTGAGCGGCTAGAGATATACGGCCAGCTAATCTGCGATTTGACGGATGCCCTGGTGAACAATTTGCAGCCCGGTGAAGCGTTTTCTGCCCGCACGCTGACCCAGCAGGTCTCCTTGCAAACTATTTTCAAGGTGGTATTTGGCCTGAGCGACGGCCCGCGTGCCCAAGAGATTATGTCAGTGCTGACCCAAACGATTGATCGCTTTGGCTCGCCAATGTCAGCGCTGATGCTGTTTTTTAGCGGGCTGCAAAAAGACTGGGGGCCCTGGAGCCCTTGGGGTGGGTTTGTCAGACTGCGGCAGCGGCTCGATACCTTGCTCTACGCCGAGATTCGCGATCGCCAAACCCACTTCGATCCGACCCGCACCGACATTCTCTCGATGCTGATGGCAGCCCGCACCGAAACCGGCGAAGCGCTCTCAGCAGAAGAGCTGCGCGACGAGCTAATGGCCCTGCTGATGGCCGGACACGAGACGACCGCGACGGGGATCGCCTGGGCAATGTACTGGATTCACAAAGAGCCAGAAGTAAAGGGCAAGCTGCTCGCCGAGCTAGACGGGCTGGGGCCAGAAGCTTCGCCTACTGCCATCGCTCAACTGCCCTATCTGAGCGCACTGTGTAAAGAAACGCTGCGGCGATCGCCGGTTGCCATGTTCACCTTCCCCCGCGTGGCTCAAGAACCCGTAGAGCTGATGGGCCATACGTTCACGCCTGGCACTACGCTTTTGGGCTGCATTTTCCTGACTCACCAAAGAGAAGATCTCTACCCCGAGCCGAAGGCTTTTCGGCCTGAGCGCTTTTTAGAGAAAAAATTCTCGCCCTACGAATTTATCCCCTTTGGCAACGGTGCGAGACGCTGTGTTGGTGAAGCCCTGGCGCAGTATGAAATGAAGCTATCGGTGGCGACAATGCTCTCTTCCTACCGGTTTCGCCTGGCTGACGACCGGCCCGAATCCGCCAGACGACGAGGGGTGACTTTAGCCCCGGCCAGAGGTGTGCCAATGGTCTTTGAAGGAAACAGGTGAGGGGAAACAATAGGGTGTTAGGCGCTATGAAACTAACTGTATTTGACCGCAGCCACTGGGGGCGCATTCGCCTAACGGGGGCCGACCGGGTGCGCTTTTTGCACAATCAAACCACTAACCATATTGAGCAGCTGACGGCAGGGCAGGGCTGCTATACCCTGTTTGTCACCTCTACGGGGCGGACGATTGATCTGGCGACGGTGTACGTTTTGCCTGAGTCGCTGCTGGTAGTGGCCTCACCGGGCATGGCTCAGCCGCTCTACGACTGGATGGATCGCTATATCTTCTTTTCGGACCAGGTCAGCCTGAGCGATGAGAGCGACCAGACTTTTATGTTTACGCTGCTGGGCGAAGGGGCCGATGAGGGGATGCGATCGCTCGGAGCCGCCGACCTGATTGGCCAGGCTGAATTTAGCCATCAAGTGCTAGATCAGGCTACAGCAGACACGGCAGCTGATTTGACCGTAGCGGTGGGGAGTGATCTAGCGATCGCTGGCTACACGCTTTGGGGGCCTAAAGCCCAAGCGCAATCTGTATGGCAAACGCTGCTCACCGCTGGCGCTAGCCCAGGCACCGCAGAGCAGTGGGAAACGCTGCGCATTCAGCAGGGGCGACCGATGCCGGGACAAGAACTCACCGATGACGACAATCCGCTAGAAGCTGGCCTTTGGCAGGGCGTCTCCTTTGAAAAGGGATGCTACATCGGCCAGGAGACCATTGCCCGGCTAAATACTTACCAGGGCGTAAAAAAGCGGCTCTGGGGGCTAACCTTGGCAGCGCCAGCGGCGGTCGGCGCGACTATTTTGCACGATGGCGCGAAAATCGGCAGGCTGACCAGCGTCACCGAGACTGAAGCAGGTGTCTTGGGATTGGCCTACCTGCGCACCAAAGCGGGGGGAGAAGGGCTGAGTGTGCTGGTAGATGGAATTGCTGGGCAGGCGATCGCTCTCCCCTTTATCAGCCATAGCTACTACACTGCCGCCGCCGCCCCATAGCAGATTTCAGCAGGTCAGCGGGCATTCTAAATCAGCATTTACCCGTTCGACCCCATGAGAGACAGCGTGCCCGAGCCCGTTCGAATACTGCTTGTAGACGATACTCGGACAAATCTGGCCATCCTGTCAGACTATATTCACAGTCAGGGGTGGGTGACGCTGACCGCCACCAATGGAGAAGCCGCCCTAGAGCAGGCCCAAGCTAACCAACCCGACCTGATTTTGCTTGATATCATGCTGCCTGGCATTGATGGCTTTGAAACCTGCCAGCGACTCAAAGCCAGCACCGCGACAGCAGATATTCCAGTTATTTTTATGACAGCGCTCTCCGATAGCGCCGATAAGGTAAAAGGCCTAAAATTAGGCGCGGTAGACTACATCACCAAACCCTTTCAACAAGAAGAAGTCGTCACCCGCATTGATGTGCAGCTGCGCCTGTACCAGATGAACCGTCAGCTAGAGCAGCAAAACGAACTGCTCAACCAAAAAGTAGAAGAACAGGCCAAAACAGAAGCGCAGCTTCAGCGGCTCACTCACGAACTAGAAGAAAGAGTGCGGGCACGCACCGCAGAACTCAACAGTGTTTTAGACAATCTTAAACAAACTCAGGTACATCTGGTTCAGAGCGAAAAAATGTCTTCTCTGGGCCAAATGACAGCGGGCATTGCCCACGAAATCAACAACCCGATAAATTTCATCTATGGCAACCTGCGGCCAGCTACAAGCTACTTTCAAGAATTTATCGACCTGCTAACCCACTATCAGACGTGCTATCCCAGCCCACCTTCAGAACTACAGGAGCATATAGACAATCTGGATGTGTCGTTTATGGTCAAAGATACTTTCAAGCTCTTGAGCTCTCTTGAGATAGGTGCGGATCGAATTCGACAAATTGTCCTTTCTCTCCGTAACTTTTCTCGGCTAGACGAGGCCGATATCAAGTCTACTGACATACATGAAGGCATCGACAGTACGCTGCTGATTTTGCAGCATAAG
>JBBSNR010000074.1:0-10406 GCA_038260635.1 Phormidesmidales cyanobacterium | reverse complement strand
CCGGCTGATTTTCCGCTGACGATCAACGCGATTTCGGGTTACTCGGGCGGCGGTAAAAAACTGATTGCTCAATACGAAGCCTCCTATGAGGAAAATCAGCAGCGAGGAGAGCCCGAATCGAGTGCGCCCTACAGTCCTTACGGGCTGAAGTTTGGCCACAAGCACATCCAGGAGATGCAGCAGTACGCTGGGCTCAGTCACACGCCGCTGTTTGTTCCGGCGGTGGGTGATTTTGCTCAGGGAATGGTGGTGCAAGTGCCGCTGCCCCTGTGGACGCTGGAGCAACCGCCAACCGGCCAGCAGCTATATGACACATTGAGCGAGCACTATGTAGATGAGCCGTTTGTTCAGGTGATGCCCTACCCAGCAGAAAATGAGCTGCGCGATCGCACTTTCCTAGAAGCCAAAAGCGCCAACCACACCAACCAAGTGCAGCTGTTTGTCTTTGCCAACGATGTCAGCCAAGAAGCGCTGCTAGTTGCCCGACTAGACAATTTAGGGAAAGGAGCCTCCGGAGCCGCCGTGCAAAATCTCAACATTATGCTATCCCTACCCGAAAATGCCGGGTTAACAGATTAGTCACCGCCTCAGATGCAGCTCAATAATCTCTCTTTTCTCACGTGCTCTAGGGGTAAAGCCTCATGGTTCAAGTCAAGATTACAGGTCGCGTAGAAAGCTTAAACTCAATTAGAGTTCAGCTTTCTGACATTGTTCATAGCTGTTTGCAAGAGGCTATCAACACGCCAAAAGACAAGCGATTTCAGCGGTTTTTTCCGCTAGCGGCAGAAGATTTTTACTATCCAGCAGACCGCTCAGACCAATACACCATTATCGAAATAGTGATGTTTGAAGGGCGATCGGTAGCTGCCAAGAAAAAACTAACCCGGTTACTCTTTGAGCAGATTCATCAGCAGCTGGGCATTGATGTAGAAGATATTGAGATTGCCATGTTTGAGCTGCCCAGACACAACTGGGGCATCCGGGGTGTCCCCGGTGACGAGCTGGTGTTGGACTATACGGTGTAAGCCCATTAAAAATAGCCGCTGTCTATTAAGAGCAGCGGCTATTAAGTATGTGAAAAGCAACGGTAAGGGTGTTCAGCTAGAGCAATCTATGCGTCTTCCACTGGCCTTCCTTTGCTCTTCTTCTGGGTTACCAGAGTGCCCGAGGCGGCGCTTGAGGTTGCGCTGGAGGAGGCGTCATCTGGCTAGGCTGAGGGGCAGCAGGCTGAGGAGCAGCAGTTAAAATAGGCCCCACTAGCGCTAACACTTCGGCTTGAGTGGCATAGCCATCAAACGCATCGGAGCTGAAGGGAATGGGTGTGCCAGTTCGGTTCTCATTGTAGATAACCTCGTTGCTGCTGGCGTTTTCTGAGATCCAGGGGCGGACATCAGCGCCTAGCAGTGACTGCCGCAGGTATCGTACGCCAGCCGCGTGGCGGGCCTCTACGCTGTGAATGGCCAACGCTGCTGCTAGTACGGTTTTACCGGCATCACCAGCCGCCAACAGATTTTGCACCTGTCCTTTATAAGCGGCCACGCCTAAGTCTTCGACGTACTGCCCGGCCAGCAGAAAGTCTGCGGGGTTAGCAAACGGGTCGCGCCCTAAAATTGCCGAATAGTTAGGATTGGCAGGAATCGTAATGGCACTGGGGTCGCCTCCCAAACTGGGAAGAACAGCAGAGAGATCGGCGACGTGAGTGGCCTCGTCTTGGCCATAGGAGACGATAATTTCTTTAGCAAACTGGGGAACTCCAGCCAGACCGCCGCTCTGAGCTGCGATCACGGCCCGACGATAAAAGTCAGCTTCTAGCTTCTCTAAAGTCAAGGCATATTCAGTTACCTGCCGGGGCGTTAAGACCGCTTGGGCTTGGGCCGGGGCCGCGGGGCTCAGGCATAGCAGCAGCAGTGCCAACGGTAGAACCAGCGCCGCACTCAGGCGAGTAAAAGAGATTTTGAATGAGCGGGACAAAGGCGATAGGAGTTGGGTCGCCTGATGCGCGATTGAGTTTAAGTAGGGTTTCATGGGTTTCTTCATGGCGTTAAGCAACGAGCGCACCGTTGATGGGATTGTTGATAATGTTGAGTGAGCCAACGATGGCGACAATTTGTTTAGGGCTGTATAGCTCGTCGTAGGCTTTGCCCTTAACCGGATTGAGGCTGGCAACTAAGTCTTCGTCGGGAACTAGACGGTCGCTGTCTGGCTCGGTCGTGGGTCTGCCTAGCAGGGCTCTGACGCCGCCTGCGTGGCGAGCTTCAACTGAGACGATTGAGCCTGCGGCTAGAAGGTAGGTGGGGTTAGTTAGAAAGGGGCCAGCGCCATTGTAGGCATGGACGCCGACATCTTCTAGCGCAACTGCTGTATTGAGAATGGTGGCGCGATCGCTCAAAATAGCCGCTAACCCATCGGGGTTAAAGCTGACATCTGCGGTTTCAAACAGAACCTGATCGCCTAAAACACTGCGTAAGAAGGTGACATGAGCCGCTTCTTGAGCGCCTAAAACTTTGACGTACTCTAGCTCTTCGCTATCGGTAATCATGCCCGAATCGGCTGCTGCGGCGTAGAAAGCTGCTTCGAGCTCCTCTAGCAACAGGGCAAAGTTGAGAATGCCAGCGTCGTCAGCGTTAAAAGTGAGCGTTGCTACGCCATTTGACTGCGCACTTACCGCTTTGGGTAAGGTTGAAATCATCAATCCGCCAAAACCGCACAAGCCCCACTTGAGCAGGCTACGGCGTGAAGCAGATAGTGCTTTTATGTTGTTCACAGTGACATCTCCCGAACATGATCCATTTGTATTCGCAGTTGATTGGTATAATTTTCCATACCTTTCGAGGCTATGTTACGGCTCTACCATAACTGCTCTGTCAAAAGGTAGAGGTGTTGGATAAAGAACCATCGCTGCCCGTCCTAATGCGGTAAACAGCGACGTACGTGTTTGACAGGTATCTGTAATGTAGTGAGTGAGAAAAACTATGACCAGTCCAAACGCTGTTCAATCTTTGTTCATTTTGCTGAAATCTATAGATTTAAACGCATAGCTGACGCTATACATTTTTGCACAAGCCCTTATATACCAGCCTTTGTGCACCAGCTTTTATGTATTACGGGCTATGTATGGATTTCAAAACCGTTTGAATTTGATACATTGCGATACCTACGGTTCAACAGTGACAGGGGTGCCTATAGCTACTATGTCGTACAGCGCCCGGACATCTTCGTTGTACATGCGGATGCAGCCGTGAGAGGCGGCTTTGCCTACAGAATTACGGTTGGGCGTGCCGTGGAACCCAATCACATTTGTGCCGTCTGACCAAAAGCCGATCCAGCGCTCGCCCAAAGGGTTATCGGGGCCAGGAGGCGCGACTTCATCAGTGAAAGGGTTGGTCCACCCTGGGTCAACTATCTGTGAGAATACCGAAAATTCTCCAGTAGGCGTTTCCCACCCAGCTCGACCAATGGCTACGGGATAGCTCGTCTCTACCGTAGCACCCCGATAGACGTAAACCCGCCGATTACTCAGGCTTAGCCGCAGATGCACGGTTTGGGCCTCTGTCTCTGGGGCGATCGCTGGCTCAGCCGGGGCAGCGGTCGGTGCGACTATCGGGCGGGTAGGAATAGAGTTCAACAGGGCTGGCAAACTTGGCGAGGTCGATGAGGCCGACGGGTCGTCGGTTTGTTCTTCAGCAAAAGCGCCCGCAGTGCCCAGACTGCTCAGCACCAGGCTGCCCAAACAAGCAGCCAGTGAGCGATAGGCTAGCCCTTTACGAGGCCACAATTTCTGATTCATAAATAGTGCAAATCTTGATAAGTCTATCGAGCAAACTGGCAAATGACCCTTTGAATCTTAGCCCAAACCGGTCGTTTCGTGGTTTGAGCTATTTTCCAAACCAAAAATTGTCACATCCGGATGTTCACTTCATCCCTTTTTGAGACTGGCAATTTTCTCCCAGGTTCCCAGGCCCACTTCTTTTTCAAACTCTTGTGCGATCCAATCGCTAGATTTACCAATTCGACGAGCGCTTTTGCTCAAGTAGTCGGCGATCGCCATCTGTTCATCCATAGTCGGACGAGCTCCAAACAACGAGCCAAAACACCAGCGCTGATCGGGCGTGCGATCGCACTGTTCATAAAACGCTCTATCGGCCCAGGTCGGCGCGTAGCCTCGCTTAAAGGCGCGTCGCCGATGGCTATGATATAGCTCAATCAGCGTTGGCACATCGCGAATCTGTCTGGCCTGAGCATTTGAGTAAATTTCCACCATGTCTTCTGTATTGACCGGCCTTTCGGTCACCCACTGATGGCCACAGTCAGGGCATTTGACAATAAAAGCCAGCACAATTCGACCGCAGGCTGGGCACGGTTTAGTCGGAGCAACGCCGCCCCCGCCAGAAGATTTGTCTTGGGTGGGCAGGGTATAGCTTTCTACATCTTCAGGAAAGCCCAGGCGCTGTAAGTTGCCGGCCTGATCGAGAATAATGCCGTAGGCTTTGCCGGTTTGAGGAGAGATTCGCATGACCCGGCCCAACTGCTGAAAATGCATCGCGCTAGACTGGGTAGGCCGCAGCATAAGCCCAACTTCGACGCTAGGTTCATCAAAGCCGATGCTGATCACATTGCAAGAGGTCAGTACCGTTAGCTCGCCGGTCTTGAGGTCGTGGTATAGCTTTTTACGGTCTTTAATAGCGGTGTTGCCGTCAACGGTGTCGGCAGTGACACCTGCTTGACGGAAGGCTGAGGCGACGTGGTTGGCATGTTCTATATCGACGCAAAAGGCGATGGTGCGCTTGCCCTTACCAATACGCTGCCACTCTTTGACAATTTTTTCGATCAGTTCGGTGCGATCGCAGGCATTCTTCAAGTCTCTCTCGTCGTAGTCACCTTTAGAGGTGCGCACTTCTTCTAAGTTAGCCATGCTGTCTCTCGGCATACTGTAGTACTTCATCCGAGAGAGATAGCCCATCTCTTGCAAATCGCTAGGCACCGGTGAAGAGACCAGCGTGTCTAAATAGTCTCCCAGCTGTTCTTTACCCAAGCGCAGCGGCGTCGCCGTCATCACCAAATGCACCGCATCGGGGTGAGTTTTGAGCATCACTTTTTTACCCACCTGACTAAAGAGCGTAATGTGCCCTTCATCGTAAAACACCACGTCGGCGGGCCACTTCTGCCACCAGCGGCGCTTGGCCATGGTTTGAATGCTGGCAATCTGAATGGGGGCGGCGCGGTTTTCCTCCCAGCCTGCTTTAATAAAGCCGCACTGCAAGCCAAATGCCTTCATCTTTTCGTAGGTTTGGCCGACCAGCACATCTAAATGCACCAAAAACATCAGGCGCTTACCCGCATCTTCAGCGTGCGCGCAGATCTGACCGCTAATGATGGTTTTCCCGGCTCCGGTGCCCGCGATAATGGCTACCCGCTTATGCCCTTCGTTCAGCGCGCGGTACAGATCGTTGACGAGCTGCACCTGATAGGGCCTGAGCTTTGGCGGCTGTGGCCGGGCAGAGGCCACCGGCTGACCTACCGTTGAGTCAGCAGCCGAGTCATAGGCAGCAGAATCGTAGTCAGCGGAGCTGTGAGTAGAGTCGGGTAAGCGGTCAGCCGAGCGATCAGACATAGGGCGATTGAGATTGCCATAGCCTAGAGTATAAATGTATTACAGCGCATTCCTGCTCTGGCATCAAGTGATGGGTCACCCAACCCGGCTGATTACAGCAGTCCTCGATAGCGAATAAACACTAAAATGGCGGCCCAAGATCCCAGCGCTACTTTAATGGCAACTAAGATGTTGAGCAGGGGAATCCAGCCGCCGCTGAGTAGGGTGCCCAGCTCTCGGTGAGGCAGCTCTACGCCCATCAGCGCCAGTATTGCTAGGACAACAAAGACCAGCACAGAGATCTTCTCCCAGGTGGCGGCCCGATAGCGCCGATAAACGGCCTCCATCCACTCTGATGATGAGGTGATAGCGACCAGTCCGATGGCTGTGCCACCAGCAACGCCAGCCGCAAATCCGCCGCCCGGACTTAAATGCCCCCGAATTGCTAGTTCTACACTGACTAAGGCGGCAATAGTTGCGCCTAGCCGGGCAAGGACAACCGAGGGATGGTCGGTGAATTGATAGACCGTAGGAGCGGGTTGTTCATCGGCTAGCAAAAACCGCACCCCCATAATGGCCAGAGAAAATACAACAACTTCAAAAACCGTGTCATAGAGTCGGTTTCTAAAGATGATGCCGGAGACAGCGTTGGGCACACCGCTCTCTTGAACAACGGTGTCCACAATCGCTAGATCGGCTGAGTCCATCGCTAAATTGGGGAAAACTAGCATTTTTACATACAGCGCGATGCCTGCTGCAACGTAGATCCACTTCATGGTTAATCCTCTGCTGTTGTGAGTGTCTCTAGTGGATTGGTTGCGGGTTGGGACGCGATCGCTGAGCCGGCATAGGTGAGCTTGGCCATATTTGGCGGCAGTTCAGCCTGCATAATGTCGTAAAGTCGCTGGACTCGGGTCTGGATATGAGAGGACTCTCTCTCTGGAGAAGAGGATTGAGACGGTCTGTGAACAGTTGGTGCTGAGAGCGCGGCGTGAATTTCTCGATTGGCTAGCGCTGTTTTTAGATCGGCCTTACTTTTGTAGGTGACCGGTTCGAGTCGCATGTAATGTTTGCTCAAGATTTCGCGTAAAGCAGAGAGCACAGGTTCTCTTGCCGCTGATTCTCCTGCCGCTGGTTCTGTTTGAGGGTCAGCCCCTAAAACACCCAAACGCATACTCATTGACGAGCGCACGGCTACCGCATAGAGGGTAATCGACAGCATGGTGCCAACCAGGGCTTCGGTGAGGGCTACATCGGCTGCGCCAAAAAGGGCGTAGACTAGAGCCGCGATCGCCCCCAATATTCCCCTGACGACCAGCGCATGATAAGGATTTACCTGTAGTACCAACAGGCAGGCCGTCAGCGGCAGTAGGGCAGCGATCGCAAGCGTATAAAAGTCTTCAGACATTGCGCCCTCCATCGGTGGAACAATAAGCCAGCACGTAACCTAGCACCGTATTCCAAATCGCTAGAGAGATCAGCGCCAAGATCAGCAGCGGCCATTCTTCAGGGATTTGGAGCAAGAGCCCGACCACAATCGCCATAGATCCCAGAGTATCGGCGACCGATAAGCTGTGCAGCTTGAATAAAACAGAGCGATGGCCGACGAGCGGCCAGGTGCCCCAAAACCAAAAGACAATGCCTACGCCAAAACAAACAGTGCTAAAGAGATTGATCATAGTTTGTTCATCCGTCTCATCAGGTGAGCGAGCAGCATTAAGGAGGCATTTCCCAGACTCAGGATCAGCACGCCAACTACGCCGATCATCCAGTCGTCGCGCAGGACAGAAATTACCAAAATCATCATGGACGTTTTGGTAGAGATGCTGGCAAAGGCCAACATTTTTTGCCAGATATCTTCATCCTGGCAGGCTTCGTAAATCGGGATCAGCAGCGCTGCGATCATGGCGATCAGCAGCCAATTTAAAGCCTCAATCACGGTCTGCGCCTCCGCTTTACCCAGTGAACTTCGTTTTGGCCATCCGGGTGACGCCTCACTACAATTGTTTTTGGCGTAAAGGTAATTAAGAAAATATCCAGAAAAATCAGTCCGGGTGTGCGGTGGGATTTGCTGGGTTCTAGCGTGATTTCTTCTTGCCTGTGAGGACGCAGCATCATTTCAAATGCCTCAAAATAGGCTTTAGGAATAGCCACCACAATTTCCCAAAGGATTTGCAGCCAGTCTTTTAAGACATCTGGCGCAGTGTAAGACCTGTCTCCAAATTTAGGCAGCAGCAGCGCCAAACCGACCCCGATGGCAATATTTGCCAGGCTCAGATCGGCTGTCAGCAAAAACCAAACCGTCAGCCGCAGCAGTAAATCTCGATAGCCAATCATGCTGCCACCATCCAAAAAAGTAGAGTGAGCATCAGGCTCATACCCCCGATGAGATGTTCAAACTTCTCTGCGGCGCGGGGCAGCTGAATAGAGAGTTTTTGAAAGATGAAAAAGTAGGCGAGCCAGCCCAGGGCAATCGTCACCAGCGGTTTGACAATATTAGCAAGCGTGTAGGCTTCGTAATAGAGACCGTTAGCAAGCACCAGCCCGCCTAGCAAAAGCACAATAGCGGGCCAGAAACCAGGCTTTGGGGCCACCGCGCCGTCTTCGTCGCTGGCTGTACGGCTGTGAGGCAGAAAGATAAATTTAGCAAACGAAATCGAGGTTCCTAGGGCGGCGACGTTCATGCCGATGACCTGCCAGGGCACCAGATTTTTGGTAGTCAAAATCTTGGCACCAAAGCCTGAGAGTAACGGAAAGCCTGAGATAGAGAAGCTGGCGATCGCCAATGCCACCCAAAGAGAAGTTGGGATGGGATTTTTCTTAAGAACCTTGATATTTCGGCTCGGCAGATTACCCACCGTGAGAAAAAGAGCTGCTTTTACCAAACCATGCGTGAGCGCGTAAAATCCTCCCACGGCGGGCGCTGCCATGATGAAGCCGAGCTGAGAAATGGTGTGGAAGGCGAGTATGCGCTTTGTATCTAGCGCCAAAACCGCGTAGCCGACGCCAAACAGTGCGGTGGCAACCCCAAAGAGACGAACGATGGGATCAATTTCAGGCACCATCAAGGCGAAGCGGACCAGGGGGAAGACGCCCGTTTTAACCACAACGCCTGACAGCATGGCAGAAACCGGCGTTTCCGATTCGGAATGGGTCAAAGGGAGCCAGAGCCCCGAGACGAAAATGCCGCCTTTGGTGAGTAGGCCCAGGAAGATCAGGGCGATCGCCTCCGTTGGCGCTGACCGTAAGCCAGTAAATGCAAACGAATGACTGGCCTGATAAACCAGCGCTGTGCCAATCAGATAGAACAGCATGGCTGTATTGCTGATAAAGAGATAGCGCAGACCCACCCAAATAGAGCGGTCAGTGCGAGGGTAGGCAATCAGCAAAAAAGCCGCAATGCCAATCACTTCTAGCGCTACATACAAACTGAGCAGGTCGGCGCAGATAAAAACAGCATTGACGCTGCCGTGCAAAATGATGGTCTGCGTGTAGAAAAAGGCGGTCTTTTGACTGTGCCAACGATAGAGTACAACAGCGGCGGTAACAATCGCGTTCGTTAAAACAAAGTAACCGCTCAGCTGATCTATTAGCAGCGTCACTCCAAAGCTATCTAACAGTTGCAGGCTCAGCGATGAAGGCTCAAACACTCGCCACAGCCCGTATCCTAGTGAGACCAGCGCCACGCCCAGCGCCAGCCGACGAGCCAACGCCGGGAGCAGATAAATGCTAAATCCCACAAACAGCGGTAGGGCAATCCAAACCAGCGTTAGAGTCATGGGGTATTGTTCTCCTCAATCTCGCTGCACTCTAAAGTAGGGTTGTCCCGAGAAAGCTTCATTGCGCCTACTAGCATCAGCGCCTGAATTGAAAAACCAATCACAATTGCCGTCAAGATCACCGCTTGAGGAACCGGGTCTGCGTAGGCAACCGAATCACGCTCTAGAGCAATTGGCGTCAAAAAGCCGCCATGCGCTGCCACCAAAACATAAAAAGCAATCACGCCTGTGCTCATCACATCCATGGAGATAATCTTCATCATCAGATTCTTTTTCAAAATGATGCCAAAAAATCCACACAGGACGGTGGCAAAAATGCAGGCTTCTAAAACAGGCATAGCTAAAACAGGCATAGTGAGCTGAATAAAGAGCTATTAAAGAGAGACTGCGGCGACAAGCGAAGCTAACTACAGCTTAGGATCTCCCAGCATACGAGATAGACTTAAATCTATCAAAAATTAAAATCCATTGATAAAAGTCTACACAAAGACGTGCACTAGCTCAACCGCAAACTGATCAATCAGTTCCGTTACCACTTGGGCTTGATGCCTCAGATTGTTGTGAGCGCTAGATTTGTGAGCAGCGCGAATTCATACTACAACCAGGCTCGAAATAGCTAAGCTCAGCGCCTGCGCCGGTCAGTTGCTTTTAGATCCTGCTTCTACTGATTTTTTTTTGGTTGAAGAGATTTATCTCGAAATTAAATAGCCTTCGAGTTTGGAGCGATCGCTGAGCCCAATTCAATCGCCTCGTAGTGTTCTACTGTGGGGAACACTTCGTAGTAGTGGTGTAACCAGCTTTTCCACTGCTGATATTCAGCAGAGCCCCGAAACCCCTCAGTGTGATCTTCTAGCGTCTGCCACCGGACGAGAAGAATGTAGCGAGACGGATTTTCAAGACAGCGCTTGAGCTGATGACCCAAGTAACCTGACATAGAGGCAATGATCGCCTGGGCTTGCCCAAAATCCCTTTCAAAGTCTTGAGTTTGGTCGGGTTTGACGTTGAGAATAGCCACTTCTAATATCATTTTTCCAATG
>JBBSNR010000073.1:0-10417 GCA_038260635.1 Phormidesmidales cyanobacterium | reverse complement strand
TTTAAATATCATTCAGGGGCAAGTGGCGGAATTGGTAGACGCACCACACTCAAAATGTGGCGGCTTCGGTCGTGAGAGTTCGAGTCTCTCCTTGCCCATATCGACTCATCTGGAGAGCCGTTTTTAGGCGCTTTATTAAAGCTGAGCTGAAATATCACCCGGATAGGAGGCCGCATCCCTTGTTTATATCAATAGGGGGTGAGACCCCTCACTACAGATAGTAACTGTCCGGGTTGGGGTAGATTTTATTGCCCGGTTTATTTTTGCGACACTGCCGCAAGTTTGTAGCTAGGCTGGGCAGTCTAACACCAGACATCTTGCAAAGGTTCAGGTCATCCGTTGACAAACACATCCCCGTTTTACAGCCGATCTGCCCAGGCAGCGCTTTACTATGTGCGGCTCAAAACTCGTAGTGGATGTAGTCTATTTGAACCACAGGAAAATTCTTTAGAGGGATACTCAGAGTCCTCGTCTGTACTGGTCTCCTCTTATGCAAAGATTGTGGCTGATGAGCTATTGCTCTCTGCGGCTGATTACCCCGGCATTACGCTAGATCAATGGGTGATTGTGCCAGATGCACTGTACGCTTTGATATTTTTGCAAGATCAGCGTGGACTCAGCATCAAGGTAGGCAAGCCTCAGCGACTAACCGCTTTTATCGCCGGGTTTAAGACGGTCACGGCTAAGCGAATCAATCTAGTTCGCAATCAGCCAGGCTCTCCGGTGTGGCAGCGCAGCTATACAGAGCAGCGAGTAGAAGATGAGCTGATGCTCTCTCGCCTCCGCCAGCGCCTGAGCAACACTGAGAGCGTTTTACTCTCTAGCTAGTCAACCTATTCTTTTGCAGAAGAAGATCGCCGCTTTGCCGAGATGCTAGCTGAAGAATTAAAAAAACGCGGCATTAAAGTCTTCTATGACAAATATGGGAAAGCCACAATTTGGGGGAAAGAGCTATATTCTCACTTGTCATATGTGTATCAAAAGCAGGCTCAGTTTTGTGTGATATTTCTCTCCGAAAGCTACGCTGACAAGCTGTGGACTAATTGAGAGCATCAGTCTGCTCAAGCTCGCGCCCTTGAAGAAAACAGAGAATACACACTGCCTATCCGTTTAGATGATTCAGAGATACCCGATTTTTTGCCGACCACGGCATACTTAAACTGGGCTGGAAAAAGGCATACCTGGAATTGTTGCGATGGGTACGGGGGAATATCTCTTTGACAACTTTTCAGTGTATGAAGTAGATAGTTAGCTTTTGACCATATGCTTCAGTTCTTCGTGGCCGCTACCAAGCATTGGGCAAGCTATGAAGCTCCTAGTTCGATGAGGCCGGGGGGTGGCGTAATTTCTATCCGACCTGAGGCGATATCGACAACAGGTACGATTTCCTCTACGAACGGGATCAGCAGCGTTTTGGGCATTTTTTTCTTGGCTTTGCGCTTTGCCTGCCGCTTTAATTTTTGAACTGCCTTTGCTCGCATAGAAACGTTGGGAGAAGCCTGAGGAGTTGGTTCTATAGTCAGCGCCAAATCTGCTTCGCCTTCTGTCTGTGACTGCTCTGTCTGTGACTGCTCGGGCGGTGCCTCAACGGCAACTTCCAACATGTCATGACCGGTGGTAAAGACATCTATCACCGTTCCGACCATCGTTTGGTCGGCCTTCAGGACGACTGTCAGACCAATCAGGTCAGAGACGTGAAATTCTCCGGGCTCTAGGGAAAGGCGATCGCTCTCTGGCACCATCAGCTCAGCTTGTCGCAAATCCTCTGCCTGGTCGCGATGGTCTACGCCTGCGAGCTTCACCAAATATTGGTTTTTACCTTCTAAGTAGCGACCGCTGACGAGCTTGATCGGCACTGGCTGCGCATCGGTTGACTTTTTTAGCCAGCGATCGCCCGGCTGGGTAAACCGCTCAGGAAAATCACTCTCGGCATATACCTTGACATGGCCATGCAGCCCGTGAGCCGCGACAATCCGGCCAATTCGCAGCCAGCCCGATTCCGTCATTTTTGCAATCATTTCGAGGCGGTCGCCATGGCGGGCTGAGCGGAGTAAACTTTATCTGTGAGCGTCGCTAGATGCTTGATGGCGGTGACAATTTGCTCATCTGTAGCCGTCAGACTGATGCGGAAACACTGGCGCATATGGGGCCAGTCTTCGCCGTTCAGGCTATTTTTTAGCCCTGGGAAGAAAGGACTGCCTGGCACAATGATCACACCGTAGTTTTTTAGCTCGTTGTAAAAATCCCAGTCGCTCATTGGCAAAGATTCAAACCATATCCACGCAAAGATGGCGCCTTCGCCCCGGTGCAGTCGCCAGGGCACCTCGTTTGGCATCGCCTGAGTAAGCGTTTCTTCTAAGACAGCGAATTTGCTCTGGTAGTGAGGCCGAATGACGTTGAGCGAAATGTCAGCTAGGGCACCGCTGCGGATGGCGCGGGCAGCGATCGCCTGACCATACCGACTGGAGTGAATACACAGATTGGTCTGAAACGCTTCTAAGATTTGAATAATATTTTCGTCACCGATGGCAATGCCCACCCGCTCACCGGGTAAACCGGCCTTAGACAGGCTGATGCAGTGAACAATATTGGGCCCAAAAACCGGCGTCATCTCAGTAAAATTGAGCGCCGGGAAAGGCGGCGCATAGGCCGAGTCGATGAAAACAGGCACATTGTAAGGCGCGGCCAAATCGACAATGCCCTGCACCTCTTCGCCAGTAATCACGTTGCCAGTGGGATTACAGGGGCGCGAGAACAGCACAAAGCCGGTATTTTCGTTGACCTCTAGCTGGTCAAAATCGGGACGGTATTTAAAGGAGTGTGGATCGCTGCCAAGCTCAATAAAAGGTCGGTAGGCTTTGACTGCCTCAGGGTAGAGGGTGACGCCCCCATAGCCGGTGTAATCTGGGCTGAGTGGCAGCACAATGTCTTTGAGCTGGCCGCTGCTGCTATAGCCACCGAGCGCGTTGGCCGCTAAAAAGTAGAGGTTTTGACTGCCGGGCGTAATCAGAATATTGCGAGCGGTCAGGCTGAGCCCATAGCGCTGGTTAAAATCGTCTCGCACCGCTTCGATGAAGGGTTCGTAGCCCTGACTGGCTCCGTAGCGACAAACGACCTCGCCGTACTCTTTACTAGCCAGCAAATCTGCTGTGCAGTCACGCCAGAGCTGCTCCACTTCTGGCAAAATTACCGGATTGCCCGCGCTGAGGTTAATAAATTCCTGATCAGAATTTGATGACTTGCTTGCGTTCAGCGTTTCGATAATGTCTTTCATAATTGCCCGCACCCCGGTCAGGTGAGACATGCGATCGCCGAACTGAGTCAGGGCAAGAGTCATGGTAGATGTAGGTTGATAGGTCTGTAAGGTGAGTTTAAAGTCGAACGGGGTAACCAGCGTGTAACCTTCAAGGAAAGTTCAAAGTCTCTGTAAACTTTCGGCAAACTTGCTGAGAACTTGTTTAGCGCTCGTTCGGTTCAATATAACCTTTAGTCGAGGGGGGCTGCGATCGCCTGTGAAAAATAATACGGCTGACCCATGCTTCCGCCCTGGCAACTTGATTTTTA
The DNA here is from genome assembly GCA_038260635.1 of Phormidesmidales cyanobacterium. Classification (GTDB taxonomy): domain Bacteria; phylum Cyanobacteriota; class Cyanobacteriia; order Phormidesmidales; family Phormidesmidaceae; genus Phormidesmis. The sequence continues at coordinate 6,853 of JBBSNR010000073.1, read as the reverse complement.
CCGCCGCCCTTTACAAGATGATCAGGGCAACCCGCTCTGGGAACTGCTGATCTGCGATGCGGAGATGGCGTTTACCTACGGGGCCTCCCGCTCGCAGGCAGAGGCCAGTGCACCCTGGGTACGCCAGCAGCTGCAAATTGCCAGCGATCGCGCCCAAGGCTGGCCCGAATACATCGGCGTTTTCAGGCCGCAGACGGTGAGTCTGGTTGAGGTGGCCTGCCGGGAGCTACCGGTAGACGTGCGCCCACAGCGCGATCTCTTTGCGCTGAAGCAGTGGCTGCGCCAGCGAGCAGCCTGGTATCCCAATTTACAAAACTACGTGCCGGAAAGCTACGATCCGCTGGCCATCGAACGGCCCGCCCCTCAGCCAATCGTGGACTATGTGATGGGCGACAGCTGGCAGTTTGCCGCCATCAGCCCCGATCAGCTAATGCGTCTGGAGCATGAGCCCATTCCAATGCGGTCAGTTCCGCCCGAAATAGCGCCTTTGAGCCTCGGCCTGCCCAGTACTCTGCTGATTCCGGGGGTGATTATCGACGGGGGGCGCAAGTCGATGGCCCTCGCCCAGTGGCTAAACTCAGTGCGACCCGTAATGCTCCAGTATATTGCCGGGGTTCCCGATGGGCTGCTGCTAGAGGCGGGGTTGAGCGATCGCTGGATCTTAGCGACATTTGAAGACGAGGCCGTAGCTGGCGCAGCGCGGACATTTACTGAACGCAAGCAAGCAGCTAAGGGACTACACTTTCTGCTCATCCGCCCAGATGATTCAGGGCAAACCTACACCGGACTCTGGCTGATGCAGGCGACGGCGGGTAAGCAGATTCATGCGGCTGTAGGGTGAGGGGTGGTTTGATTAGCGGGGAAAGGGGAAAGGGGTGACAGCATTGAGTTGCAAAAATGTTCTGGCTCTGATGTCTAAAGAGCTGGTGTGAGCGGTAAAATTCCTCTTGACATCCCAGCAGGAAAAATTGATGGCGGCGCAGCATCCGGTAAAAATTGGCATCATTGGCGGCAGCGGCCTCTATCAGATGGAAGCCCTGACAGAAATAGAAGAAATTAAAGTAGAGACGCCTTTTGGCGATCCTTCCGATGCGCTGATTGTCGGCAAAGTCGATGGGGTACCTGTGGCCTTTTTAGCGCGCCATAGTCGCGGTCATACGCTCACTCCCTCAGAGCTACCCTTTCGGGCCAATATCTACGCGATGAAAAGCCTGGGCGTCGAGTATCTGATCTCCGCTTCGGCGGTTGGCTCCCTTAAGGCCGAAGCCAAGCCGGTCGATATGGTCGTGCCCGATCAGTTTATTGACCGAACCAAAAACCGAGTTTCAACCTTTTTTGGCGAAGGCATTGTCGGCCATATCTCTTTTGGCGACCCGGTGTGCGCTCAGCTGGCCAAGGTCTTAGCCGATGCCGTAGAGAGCCAAAACTTAGCTGGGGTGACTCTGCACCGGGGCGGTACCTATGTCTGTATGGAAGGCCCCGCTTTCTCAACCAGGGCCGAATCTGAGCTGTACCGCAGCTGGGATGCCACGGTCATTGGCATGACTAATCTACCCGAGGCAAAGCTTGCCAGAGAAGCCGAGATTGCCTATGCCACGCTAGCAATGGTCACCGACTACGACTGCTGGCATCCTGATCACGACAGCGTCACCGTAGAGATGGTGATTGGCAACCTGCAAAAAAACGCGGTAAATGCCCAAAAGGTGATTCGATCCGTCGTTCGCCAACTGAGCGAAAATCCGCCTGTTTCAGAGGCTCATTCGGCTCTGAAATACGCCATCATTACGCCGTTAGATAATGCTCCAGCCCAGACCAAGGAAAAGCTCGCCCTGCTGCTGCAAAAATACCTTTAGGACGTTTAGGAAGCTTTTTTGAGCGGAACTGGGAACGGCACCGTACCGGCTACCCGCACGTTTATCCCGGTGACGGGCGAGGTGAGAGCCTCTTCGTAACCGGCGTATTGTGTGCCTAGCAGCCTGTCCCACAGGGTGAAATACAGGCCGTAGTGCACTGTATATTTGCGGTGGTGCAGCCAGTGGTGCGTGGGGCCGACCATCCAGCTACCTAGCCAGTTGCCCAGCGCCGACGCTTGGAATAATCGCAGCCCGAAGTGGTGAACGAGTGCGCCCAGGGTCATCACCAGCACAACGGCTGCCAGCACAGATAAGTGCATCGGGACGATAAACGTGATTCCAACTAGATAAATTGCCTGCACCATCGCTTCTGCCGGGTCAAAGGCGAAAGCGGTCCAGGGCGTAGGATTTTTGGAACGGTGGTGGCCCTGATGCAGCCACTTGTAGCAGCGCGGATGATGTGAGAGGCGGTGGGTGAAATAAAAATAGGTATCTTGCAAAAACAGGACGAGCACCAGGCTAAAGCCGAGATACCCTAGCCCGTACTGATCAGGTTGCAGATAGAGACGGGTGTAGCCCAGCTGGTAGGCCGTCATCATCAGGGCGGCGCACACTGAAAAAATGCCCGATGACAGTACCGATAAAATCACATCGCTGCGAACCGATTGCCAGATAGCCGCTGGGGTTTGTTTGTTAGGGGCAATCACGAACCGGGATGAGCGGCGGAGATAAAAAAACCAGTAGAGTCCGCCAGCAGCGGCGAAGTAGCCCAATCCGGTGAAGAGAAAGAAAATTAGGCTGTGCCAGCACAGATCTTTGATCAAAAGAGAAAAGGTCAAAATTTGTCTGTGTAAATCTGCGGATTGACTCACTGAAGTTTACCGGGTGACGAGGAGCTTTGAAAAGCCTTTGACTGGCCTGGCAGATCTGGCTCAGCAGAGGATAGTGCGCTAGCTACGGCCTGCTTGCTTGGGAGGATCGATACAGATTTCTTAATTTTTGGAGCGATTTTTGGCTTTGCCTCTCTCAGGCGAGAGCGATCGCTTCTCATAGTGTCCGTTCCCAAGAATCTCTACAGCGCCCCCCGCCAAGAGACTTTAGCAGCGCCATCAGCCTGGAGAAAGATCTGAAAAATTGAGAGAAATGTTGAGTAATGTAACGAAAATTCACTTATATAAAAAAGTGTTGCGCATTATTGATCCCGTTGTTAGCGTATGCATGTCGATTTGAATCTATGCCAGATCGCGCTGCCCCTTAGCGTCCTGACAGCAAAAAAATCAAATCGCGGGTGTGTTTGAGCGACTCCCGCTGCCCCAGCGGCAACTCACCGTTGGCCTTCACTGATTGAGCCAATGATTGATCTACATTCAGGAGGTCTGCTTACGTATGAATATCTTCCCTACCCGACTAGCGGCAATCCAGACCAGCTACAAAGGCTGTGTATCTTATCTTCAACGGATACTCATGAAGGCCGCCGTAGCTGTCTCACTTCAACTCTGTCTGTTTACTGCTCGGGTCTTGCTCAACGATTCTAAAGCAGATCATAACCAGGCTGGCCAGTCCGCCTGAAAGACTGTTCGCAAGGTCTCTCACAGGGCTCCTAGCACTGCGAGAACCGCCCTATGGTAACGCTGTTGCCTATTCAGGCTAGGGATATGCCATTTCCTAAATTCCCATGCCTCGGTTTTTGCTGTGCCCAGCAGGTGCTCTGTTTACAGGCGAGTCCTTAGCCGTCCTTTTGTTTCCATTCTAAGTTTTCTGTTGTTTCTGATCTGTTTGCCATAGCGTCTGCCTATTTGCAGGCCACAGATCTACGGCTCACACGTTTGCAAAACTCTCTCAAACAGATGACTGTTTAAGTCGTTTGTTGTTTCACCGTGCCCAAATGGCCCCAAATGGGCCATAGATATACCCAGAGGTCTCTACTCATGAACATTAATGGTAAAGTCGCTCTGATTACCGGTGCTTCTAAAGGCATTGGCCAGGCGATCGCTTATGAACTTGCCCGAAGTGGCATCCGTCGCCTAATTTTAGTCGCTCGCAACTATCACCGCCTGAATCAGGTCGCTGCCGATATCAGGCAGATGGGCGTAGAAGCAATTCCTATCTCTATTGATCTCACAGCTCAGCGAGAAGTCAGTATGATTATTGCTCAAGCCTGGCGCGACTATGGCGCGATTGATCTGTTGATTAACTGTGCGGGGGTAGCGCATCAGACGCCATTTTTGCGATCGCGCTCCTCCCAAGTGCAGCAAGAAATGGACACTAACGTGATGGGTATGTACGCCGTCACCAGCTTGATTGCCCGGCGCATGGCCTCCCGGCGCAGCGGTACCATTGTCAATGTCTCTAGCCTGATGGGTAAAATTGCCGCGCCGACCATGGCCACCTACTCAGCCACAAAATTTGCCATTGTCGGGTTTACCGGTGCCCTGCGCCTGGAATTGGCCCCTCACAACATCAAAGTAATGACCCTGCTGCCGTCGCTCACCGACACCGACATGGCCAAAGACCTGAAAAAGTTTCGGGGCGTCGTCCCAAATACCGCTGAGCAAGTCGCCCGCGCTTGTCTGGAGGGAATCAACAACGACTCTCAAGAAGTGCTGGTTGGCTGGCAATCTCATCTGGCCGTCTGGTGTAACCGCCTGTCGCCCTGGCTGCTAGAGCAGGTTTTGAAGGTTACTGCCCCGCGCCATTTGCCCTACGCCCGCCAGCTGTAATCTACAGCGTTGGTCACTTTACTGAGATACAGTACATCGACTGAAAGCTATGTGTAACAACAGGCAAAGTGACTCGCGGTACCCGTAGGCGATAGCCTTCTCTGTGAGTATGCATCCGGGTACCGCTATATGCTATTCCTCCAATGAGGACAAAAACTTGCGAAGTAATGTTGTCAGTTCCTCCAGCTCAGAGGCCTCTAAAGCGCTGAGGATACGGTGCTCATTTTCAACATGGGCCTCAACCGCTTTTTCGATCACAGTGAAGCCTTTCTCTGTTAGTCGGATGAGCGTGCCCCGGCGATCGCTCGGATCGGGAATGCGCTCTACGAGATCAGCTTTTTCCAACCGGTCGATACGATGCGTCATGGTGCCCGATGAGACCATCATTGACCGAAATAGCTCGGTGGGCGAAAGCTGATAGGGCGAACCGGTGCGGCGCAACGTGGCTAGCACGTCGAACTCTCCCGGATTCAAGCCAAATTTTGCAAAGGTCTCCCCAATTGCTCTCTTTAGATAGTTAGCCAGCCGGGTTGTCCTGCCAATCACGCCCATCGGCGATACATCTAAGTCGGGCCGTTCTTTTTGCCACTGGGCCAAAATTTCGTCAACCGGGTCAGAAACCATTGAAGCCTATTGATTGAAACCTTACTGATGATAATCTTAACATCAAGATAAATATCGGAATCTTGCCATCAAGTATCTTTATTTCGAGATAAGAGTGCTAGTATCTTGATGTCAAGTATTTTGATGTTGAGATATTTACGTGAAGACATCCCCATCCCGCCTATCAGATATTTTCCTAACAGCCCTGGCGCCTGTATCTTGGGGAACAACTTATGCAGTAGCGACTGAATTTTTGCCGCCCGACCATCCCTTGTTAGTCGCTTCGATGCGATCGCTACCTATTGGTCTGCTGCTGACTATTGGCCTGAGAAAGCTGCCTCAAGGCGTTTGGTGGTGGCGCATTTTGATTTTAGGCGGACTCAATATTGGCGTCTTTCAGGCGCTGCTATTTGTTGCAGCCTATCGGCTGCCGGGGGGCGTAGCGGCGACAGCAGGGGCCATTCAGCCTTTGCTAGTAGGGCTGTTTGCCTGGCTGATATTGAGCGAAAGGCCAACCTGGACATCGGTTGTAGCGGCGATCGCAGGATTCATTGGCGTTGGGCTGTTGGTGCTTGGCCCCGAAGCGCAGCTCGACAGTGTTGGCATTTCAGCGGCGATCGCAGGGGCGGGCGCTATGGGACTGGGCATCGTACTGGTAAAGCGGTGGCAACCTCGCGTTTCTCTCATTGTCTTTACCGCGTGGCAGCTAACGATGGGTGGGCTGATCTTGCTGCCGGTTGCCCTTGCTGTGGAGGGGCCGTTTGCTGAAATATCTAGAACCAACCTGTGGGGCTTTATCTATCTGGGCCTGATTGGCACCGGATTAGCTTACGCGCTCTGGTTTCGAGGCATTGGCAAACTAAGCGCTACGGCAGTCTCATATCTAGGGCTGCTGAGCCCAGTAGTAGCAACCCTGATAGGATATATCTTTTTACAGGAGACGCTAACACCTGTTCAGCTTGTTGGAATTGCGATTGTCTTAGTTAGTGTATTAGTCGGGCAGCAGCGGCAGTAGAACACTAGTGCTCTACTGCCGCTAAAATCGCGGCTCTCAGTGTGTTTCAAAGACTATTAACAACGTTTTTACAGGAAAACAATTCACTATGAACCAACCAATTCAGCATATCAACCCGTCTGCATTGGACAATCCTTCTCACTACGGATTTACTCATGTCGTTGTTGTTCCTCCTAATAAAACCCTTGTTTTTATTTCGGGTCAAGGCGGTAGAGATGAGCAAGGCAATCTGGGTGACTTTGAAGCGCAGCTTAAGCAGGCTTTTGCCCATCTGCGAACGGCCTTAGCTGCTGCTGGTACAACGCCAGATCAGGTAGTAAAAATCACAATCCTTTCAGTAGACCACGATGCCGGCAAGCAGGCGCTTATTTCAGCTGAGCGCAATGCCATGTGGCCGAGTGACATCAAGCCTGCCAGCACGCTTATTCCAGTGCCTCGTTTAGCAGGAGAGGACATGCTGTTTGAGATTGATGCGCTAGCAATGGTCTCTCTGTAGTAGGCAATTCTAGGCGCTTGCGACTCTGCATCTGCGGAATTTTGATCACAAAGCGGGTGCCCTTTCCCGGCTCTGAGAGACACTGGAGCTCACCACCATGCTTTTCAACCACAATTTGATGGCTAATTGAGAGCCCCAGACCTGTCCCTTTACCAACAGATTTGGT
>JBBSNR010000072.1:0-10471 GCA_038260635.1 Phormidesmidales cyanobacterium | reverse complement strand
CGACTTTATTCATTCTTTATTGAAGCGCTTTATCTAGGAGGCGCGATCGCCATCTGCCTGGGTCAGTATGCGAAAAGCCCAGTCTGAAGCATGGGGAGGTTGCCAGCTGAAGGTTGCAGACGGAGAGACCACTTCAACTTCCCGATAAGGCGATTGCGTATCGACGGCGACTACCTGAACTGGCACAGCCATTTTCCCCAAGCTGAATTGCACAGTACCAGGCTGCTCTGAGTAGCAAATCGCAGCTTGATCTGCATCCCGCAGGCAATGACCATCGCTGATCAGCTCATTGTCGGGCATCATATTAGCGGAGAAAGTAGCGCTGATAAATTGACTGTAGGTCTTAATTTCCGCCTTATTTGGATAAGGCTCAGAAAACTCTTTACCTTCAGGCTTATAGCCCCAAATATTAGCGACACCGCCAGCCATCACCGAATCCCACAGCCCTTTACGGGTGAGTTCAAGATCGTAATCTTTCTCCGGATATCGAGTGGGAACACGGAAACGGAAGCGATCCTCAGAGAAAGCGGGGCGTTGATTGGCTTTTTCTAAATGGTCTCTGTAGTCCTGGTAACCAGGACGATGCCATTCCCAAGAAGCGTAGTCCAAGTCTGAGCTAATTTCTTCATACTTATTCTTGTGACCTCTGCCGCCTACCAGATGGTGATAGCTGCAGTCAACCCGTAGCTTTTCTCGAAACTGTTCTATCTCCTCTGCGGTAGCCCACTCAAATAGATCAAATCCATAGCTGACAGTCCATCCAGGTATGGGGGCGAGTCTGGCTGCAATTTCGGTGTAGAGCAAATCAGCATCTACCCCATAAGAATCAGGGGTTTCGTCTCTCGCTTTGTCTCCCCATATCCAAAAGTGAGTTGATCCACCACGGCGGTAAGTTTTTAAGACAACGGCTTCGAAGTAGCCTGGATTCTCTGTAAAATCTCTTAAGTTTGTGATGTGGAAGCCGGTAAACCCATGCCCGTCAATAAATTCGTCTAGGCCAGCCGCTATGTCTGGCTTGTCGTACATTACAAACTGGGGAACAAAAGCTTTTCCAGTAGCAGAGCGAATCCACTTGCTGCCCTGAGCGGCAACAAATCCTTTCGCGTAGCTGGGTCTGTCAGCATCAATGGTGATGTTGCCGCCTGTGCTAAATGTCCACACTCCTTTTTGGGTAGGTGTGAAGCGAAACTTGGTTTGGTTATTATCCTGAAAAGTTAAAACCTGTTGCTGCTCGCCGCTTTCGTGTTGGATGCTTACCGCTTGATGAGGCGCTCCAGAAGCTGGGATTTCGTAACACTCCCAGACTGGGCGAAGTGCCTGGTTAGGTGAGAGGCAACCTTCTGCAAATTTGGCGGCTAGCGCTTCAGAGACATCTGGCGTTGGGTAGAGCGCTGAGCGCGTCATGGCTATTGCTACAACAGCAACGATGCCAGTTAAAAACAGAGCCAGCAGTTTCCAGAATTTCATGTTGATTGCGCTCACAGCGCTCTTTTAGACTACACTTTTCGTCAAACCTCTATCGATCTGAATCGGTTATTTATGGGTAGGTTAAGGGGTTCGCTTATCTTCATAAGCAGGGGTAACCGTTTTATCCATCTGCTGAGGGGAGGCCATACCCTCGCTTACAAGGGGATAAATCAGCCCGCCCATGCCAGCGGCTAACAAAGTTTTGATGCGCATCAGGATGGTGACAGAAATAGCCACAGATGGATTGATGCCAAATAGACTTAATGTAAAGCTATAGGCAAACTCTGTTATGCCAATGCCGCCAATTGAAAACGGTAAATTCATGATAAACATCATGATTGGCACCGCAACTAACATACTGATAAAACTAACGCTGCTGTCAAACGCTAGAACACTCACCCACACGTTGCAAACAGCTAAGAAGTAAAATATTAGAGAGTTAATAGTGGCGAGCCATAGCGCCCCTGGCTTGTTTCTATAAACTAGAACAGCCTCTCTGAATTTTCCGATTTTTTTGAGGAAGGGGGGTATGAAGGCAAGTCTTCGGCTGGAATTTCTCCCCGCAAAAAATCTGTTAATGAGATTAAACGGGCGTGCGTCAACAATTATCCAGCAGATGAAAGCGACCCCGACTACGCCTACAAGTAGCGCAGCGGTTAACCAGGGCATGTTGAACATTTGCAGGTTGATGACAACTGCGATCGCGGCCAGCACCACCAGCATAGCTAGGCCGCTAAATCGCTCGACAAAAACAACGGCAGCAGAATCGGCATAGCGCCCTGTATATCGGCCCAGTTCATTGATGCGAATGACGTCGCCGCCGATACTGCTAGGGAGCACCAGATTAAAAAACCGACCAACTGTGTAATAGGCATAAAGTCTCCACAGACCCACCTGAAGATTGCAGGCACGGGCCAAGCAGTACCACTTAACTGAGCTGGAAAAATCCATAAGTGGGATAAGCAGGGCAGAAAGTAAGATCAGCCCCAAGTTAGCTTGCGAAAAGGTTGCAAATAAATCCTGCCATCCCTTAATCGTTAAAAGACCCGCCTTGTGAAAAACATAGACGAGTAATGCCGTTGTCACGACTATGCGGATGAAATGCAGACCTGATTTTCTCTTCATGACGATTGCTCTACTGGCTTATCTGCTGGCTTGAAAATGTGTGCAGGAGCGAAATGATTAACGAAATCAGGCTGATTAATACCCAGGGTAGTACCGAAGCCTCGAAACCGAAGATGATATAAGCACTATAGCGTCGGTCACTTTTCGAGATACAGCACGTCAGCTGTAAGCTTTACAACAACGAGAAAAGTAAATCGAAAAGTGCAGATGCATCCGCACTTTTCGATAAAACATAAGCGGTGTCCCAGTGCTTTGAAACTTCGGTGTAAGGCATTCGGCATCAGCTGGTCTGCGCCGTGCTGTTTCCCTCTCTACCTATGCGGGTGTAGCGCAAGGCTTCTTATCGCTGGGAATCACAATATAAGCCTTCTCTACCTCCTCCATCTCGCTCTGTATCCGAGACTCGCTCCATCCCAATTCTTTCGCCATCAGCTCGGCGCATACCCGTAGCGCTTTTTCGCCTGGATATTCTAAGCTCGCTAGATCGGTTCGTCTAAAGACAACATCGGTCAGCTTTTCAGCGAGTTCATCACGAACAGCGTGGATTACTTCAACTTTTAGAACAGTGCTATCTGGAATTACCTCAGCCCACGCCGGGTTTTCCTCTAAGTAGGCGAGAACCAGCGGATACTTTGAACCATATGTGTTTACCAAGTGGAGAATCACCGCTTCGCTAAATCGCTGAGACTCTGACTGTAGGGCCTGCTGCTTAAACTTATCTAAGAACTCAATGTCGCCGCCCCATAGCGGAACTTTGTGAGTGGTGCAGGCTGACGATTTGCTCAGCTTTTTGCAGATAATGTCGATAGCCTTTTGAGCCACATCGCGGGCCGTTGTGTACTTAACGCCCACTACACTAACGAGTCCTTCAAGCTGATCTTCTTTAGCGTGATCTAGAATTTGGTAGTGCTTCTTGGGCGCGGCTGAGCCGGCTTCATCTGCTGGAACGATGCCCCACAGAACATGTCGAACATCTTCTCGGGTGAGCCTTGCCGCCGGGTAGCCGTCATTGATCAAGTCAATGTAGGTTTGGATTTCTTCTTCCGTAATGGTGACCTTCGCCGGATCGTCGTCGCAGGCCAGGTGCAGCGATCCAATCATGGAATAGCCGCGCCAGGGAATAGCAAATGTCAGACTGGATTTTTTATCGACAATCGCCTGTTTATCCTCGTACATTGGCTTGATCGGAAATGTCAGAGCATGTTTGGCGGTGAGTGGCCGGGTGAGGAGGGTGAAAGCCTTGGAAGCGTGAACCTGACGACCGATAGATGGTTTGCCGGAGAGAGCGAGCGTTTTAACAATCTGAGGGCCGGAGGCGTTGACAACGGCCTTGGCTTTTATGGTAAAGGTCTCGCCGCCGAGACGATCTTTGGCCTGAACCCCAGTGATGCTGTTGCCAGACTGAAGGAAATCGGTGACTTCGGTGTAGTTGGCGATGCTGGCCCCGTGGTCTACCGCAGAGCGAATGTAAGAGAGCAGCAGCCGCTCGGTATTATGCATCTGGCCTTCGGACCAAACTGCGCCCCCCGTTAAGTTTTGAGTGTCGATTTCGGGCGCAATCTTTAAGACCTCTGCTTTTGAGATCATGTAAGAGTTCGGGATTCTACGGGCCGGATCTTTGAACCAGCGTCTATCTGGGCTGAACAGATCAAAGGTTTTGATGTAGATAGCCATGGTCTCTCGGCCTTTGATGCCATGCCCGTATATCGGCAGCAGGTAAGGCTGCGAATCAACCAGGTGAGGTGCCCGCTCTAAGAGAAGATTGCGCTCGCGGATGGATTCACGCATCCGCTTAAAGTCTGCGTGCTGTAAGTAGCGCAGGCCGCTGTGGGCGATCTTAGAACTATTGGACGAAGTGGCCCCGCCAAAATCGTTTCGCTCTAACAGGGCAACTTTCAATCCGCGCAGGGTCGCATCCCAAGCGCAGGCTGCCCCATTGATACCGCCTCCAATTATCAAGAGGTCATAGTCTTGACTCATTAGCGCTTGGATATTTCGCTTCATTCTTCACCTCAAAAGTACAGTTTTAGGTCGTTTAGTTTTTAGCTAAAGGGTTTCCTAACAGTGTGTTTGCTTGGAAAAGTTGGATCTTCAAGACGGTTGTAACGTCTGCTCATTCTGAACTGTGGTAGTCAGGGGCTCAGCGGGAACGGGTTCAGCTGCTGCTTTGCGGTCAACTACTTTGGCCGGTATCCCCATCGCAATTACGTTTGCGGGAAGATCTTTGGTGACAATAGCCCCGGCCCCGACAATGGCATTGTCGCCAATGGAAACGCCGTCTAGAACCACGCCTTTAGCTCCTATCCAGCAGTTTTCTCCAATTGAAGTTGGACCGTCTGAATAGCTGCTTTGGTCAGCCAGTGGAACCGCTGAGCGATAGTCATATCTGCCGCCACTCATAATATAGTTATAAGCGGCGATCAGGGTTCCCTTGCCTATAATGAGTCGCTGCTTTGAATACACTTCACAATTAGCGCCAATATTTACCTGAGATTGTATTTCTATGTCGCCGTTTTTACAGTAGAGGATTGTATTGCGACCGATAAAAACGCCGTCTCCGATGCTGATTCCTGAATTGGTTTCTCCTTTGGCATCGAGGACGCAGTTGTCATCAATGATGACATTGCTACCAATGCGAATTTTGTGCGGATGCCTGAGCGTGACGCCCCGTCCAAAGACAACGTTTTTGCCCACTTCTGCCAAAAGCGTCGGGTAAAGCTTGCTTCTTAGGTAAAGGCCCAAAGCGCCTGGCAAGCCGCTGCACAGCAAGGTAATGAGTTCGAATTTGAGCAGGCTGCCTACGTCAACTTTACCAATGGTTAGAGCCGCATACTGCTGCCAGCGAGGGACTTTACCCTGGCTGAACTCTCTGACTTTGAAATTTCCTGATGTCATCTTTAATCGGCCTTTTTGAGGATGGGTTTAAAAATACGTATGCGCCTATGGCAGTAGCGATCCTCTCTGCTGGCGAGGTGCTAAAGAGAAATCCACTGCTGATCGAGATACCACTGGGCCATTTCCCTGAGCCCGTCTTGATCGGAGTGGCGCGGTTTAAATCCTAGAAGATCTCTGATTTTTGCAGTGTTAAACGAGCGATCTTTGGTGTAAAAGGCCAGCCTTCTGCGGTAGATCGGTGGCTCAATGCCTAACGGTCGGAAGATTAGCTCGCAAAAATCTGCTAGGGCAAACAGGGGAGCAGCGGGGAGCTGGATGAATTTGATCGGTTTAGAGTAGTATTCGCTGATCAGTGAAACCATCTCTTTGAGAGTAATTGCCTGCTCGCTGCCGCAGATGAAGGTTTCGCCGACGGCTTTAGGGTGGGTTGCTGTGAGCAGGAAACAGTCGGTCAGATCGTCTACATGAATAAAGTGCAGTAAATTACTGCCGTCGCCAATGGCAGGCACCCAGCCCTTGCTGACCATTTTATAAATTTTCAGCAGTCGCTTTTCTCCGGGGCCGTAAATTCCAGCAGGGCGAACAATTGTGACTGGTAGCCCCGTTTTTTCTCCAAATGCCTCAATCCACTTTTCACCCTCCAGCTTGGATTCCTGATAGACATCGCCAGGAGAGGTTGGGTAGGTTTCATCTGCGGGGGGATGAGCGATATGCCCGTGGACGCCAATGGTAGACACATGCACAAAGCGCTTAAAGTCAGGCTGCTTGAGCGCGGCTTGAGCGAGTAGCTGCGTGCTTAGGACGTGGACATTGTAATAGCCTTGGTCGGGAGATTTGGCTTCGCGAAACGGCGTTACCATGTGGAAGATGTAGCTGACGCCCGCCATGGCGCGATCAATCAGGGCGGCGTCGAAGACATCTCCGCGTATCCATTCGATGGGGAGTCCTTCGAACTGTTGGATATTGGAAGTGGGGCGAGCGATCGCCACTACTTCAAGCCCTTGTTTTACCAGCTTGCGAACCAGGAGAGAGCCGGTGAAGCCGGTTGCACCTGTGACTAAAACGCGACTGCCCGGCAATAGCTGCGCGGTAGCACCAGCGCTAGTCGAACTAGGTAAATCAACCATGATTAGCGACCTCTTGAGCCTGTTTAGTGAGTTTGAGAATTACCGGGGAGCCAAACTGCCGAGAGAGGCCGACTCGTCGCGACCCGCCTTCTAAGAGTGCAGACAGCTGAGGTTTGCCTAGCATCCGGTGTAAAACCATGGGCCAAAAAAACTGGGCGTAGCGCTGGTGACGCTTCTCCTGCTGAGAATTGCCGACACTCAACCCTATGCTCTGCGCGTAGGCCAGCAGCTCGGTTTCGTCGTAGCAGGTGTAGGGCCGGGTATTGCCTTCAACGCCTTTCTTGACGGGAAATAGCAGCGGCGTAATGTAGTTGACGCTGCGCAACGTTGGGTAGTCAACCAGCACAGCGCGTCTAGCAACGCGGGCCAGCTCACTCAAAAACAGCTGCCACTGCTCTACGTGGGCTAAAAACCGATAGCTAATCACTACATCAAATGAGCTATCGGCGTAGGGCAGGGCCAGTACGTTGCCGACTTCAAACTGACACTGACCGGATTCTACGAGCGGGCGAATTCTGGTCTGGCAGCTCTCGTCGCTGCCGAGGACCGTTACCGTATGGCCGGTCTCTATTAGCTGTGAGGTTAGCTGACCATGCCCGCCGCCCACTTCTAACACGCTGGCTTTGGGGTAGGGTTTGAGCATGGCCAAAGTCGCCTCCGACTGCACGCGCAATAGCCAGGCTCCGGTCGGCCCGGCAAACCGTGAGGCATAGGCTTCTGAAGAGGTTTCGATATCGGCGGTCTCTGGAAAGGGTTCGGTAGAAATCATGACGGTGCTAGCGGAAGAACTTAAACAGATCGGGAGACAAATTGGGATCAGCTCAGTCTGAGCAGAGACTGGTTTTTTAAGAAGCGCCAGGGTGACTGCGATCGCCCATAAGCCCGGATAACGGGATGAGGGCCGAGCAAAATCTGCTTAAGACTTTCGCCTGGTTTATCCCAATCGAGGCGACCTTGGGTGACAAAGCCAAAACTGCCCGCTCGTTCAGCTTCATAAGGCAGTGGCAAAGGGTCGCTACCGGGTAACTGTAGGCGCTGCTGAAAATAGGCAGGCAGGGGCCAGAAGCCAGGTCTGCCGCCGTTATCGCCGGCAAAAAGAGGGCCATCGGCTGCCTTTAGCTGATCAGCTACCAGCTGGCCACGCTTACCCAGCCATTTCCCTACGCCCCAAGGTAAAACGGGCAGACTATCAGCCGCAGCCGCCGCCGATAGCGTATCTTCCAGGCTCAGCCCGTCCTCAATTTCAGCCGTGGTAATCAGCGCCAGCACCTCGATCCCCTCTTGGGTGACAGCCTGTCGTCCGGCAGCTATGAAAAGAGTGTGACCCGAAGTGTGCTTTAAGCTAAGAGAAGCGGCCTCGGCGGTCGGGCAGATTTCCCAGTCTGAGAGCTTTTGATGACCTTGCTTACAGCGAGCTGTCAGCTCTGCAAAGGCGTTGACTCCATTGACTTCTGCCAGCAGCAAAGCCGCTGTCACTGGCTGGGCTAGCGCTAGCCGGTCACTTTGGCGCTGAAAATTTGTCAGGGCTGCTGTTAAGAACTGCGCCAGGTCATAGCAGGGATGTAGATGGACGTGGGCATCTACTAATACAAAGGGTAGGTCAGATGGCGTCATGGTCAAGGGCATCCTATCTAAATGCGGCGAAGCGGGCGATCGCTAGCGAGAGACTTGACGAGCATTGCCAGTCCTCCCAAGCTGTAGCCCACTGAGCAAAACCAGCGAGTAAAGCAGCTCTGCGCCAATGAAGACCAGGTGGCTGTTATCCCACAGTCCGCGTGAGTAGTGAACCGCTGGAAACAGTGCAAACGGTGCTCGAAAAGACTGAGAACTCAGCGGCCATAAGAGGGGTAACCCGCTACCCCCCGTCGTAAACAAGTCTAGAAATAGGTGGGATCCGTAGAGCCCAAGGGTAAGGCCAAAAATCACGCCGTAGCTAGACTGAGGGCGGTAGCGATGAATCACCCAGGTTAGCAGGCCACTGACGATCAGCGCCGCCAGCAGGCTATGAGATGGCCCACGATGAAACCGCAGGCCAGTGAGCAACTGCGGTAGAAAATCTAAATCGGGCAAATTGGCGACTAAGAGAGCGTAGATCGCCACGATTGGCGTGATTGGCCAGACCCGCCTGGGTAAGCTGTTTTTGACAATTGGTAGATGAGTCAGGGCGTAGCCTGTGACCGAGTGGGCAATGGGCGAAGGCATAGTGATAGATTCCTGATGACAGCTTCTAATGCAGCGGGGACTATACCGGACAAGGCGGACGCGCAGCTTTAGGCGGCTGATCGACGCGCTGCCGTCCAGATCGCTGCTGTTTGAAGTACTGCTGAACCTGCTCGACTTCAGCATGTTGCTTCTCAGAACTCCAGCCCAGGGCACTACCCATGATGCGCCCACATAGCTGTAGTGCTTCGTCGCCGGGATGTCCGGCAGCGCCTAGCTCGGTGCGGCGGAAGACCACATCGCTAAGGGTCTGAGGCATGGTCGATTGCACGCTGTATTTAACTTCTGCTGCCAGGACCCTCTGATCGCTCACTGGCGGCGCGTCATTCCCAAGAGGAAGCTGCTTCAGGACTTGAGGATAGTTAGTGCCATAGTTGTACACCAGCTGTCGCAGGGTTTGAGCTGAGACCTGCTGGCCGTAGGTTTTGATGGCAGCGTCTGTAAATCGCTGAAACTGCTCAATCTGGCCGCCGTAAACAGGCTCTTGGTGAGAGAGAGAAAGGGGAGAAAATTGACCGCGATCGCGAAACACCCAGTCAACCGCGCGGCAGGCCAGATCCCGAGCAGTCGTGTACTTCACGCCAGTGACAGAGAGCAGTCCGCTCAGCCCCTCGCTACGGTGATCTTTGAGCTGAAACTGCTTGGTCAGCTGCACCTCGCCATCTTTTGAAGAGGTGCCATAGCTGGGCAGCAGGCCAGTATGCACCCACTGCACGTCATCAGGCGTGAGGTTGAAGCTGGGGTAGGCCTGATTGATATTGGCTAAAAAGCGCTCAATTTCGGCGGCGGTGGCAGTGGGCGGCTTGGTCTGTCCAGAGTCGTGGCCGTACCAGGTGCCAATCAGAGAGTGCGATCGCCAGGGCGCGATAAAGAATAGTCGGCTGCCCGGCGCTCGGCCAGTTATCCCCACGGCGCACTGCTGCTGCGGGCCAAACAGGGGGCGCGTAACCAGGTTCATCGCTTTGGCTAGCGGCTGCGGGCCGGACACCTTTTCTATCGCAGTGGCAATCAGTTGATTAACCCAGGGGCCGCTGGCGTTAATAATGGTCTTGGCTTGAATGGTGAAGCGATCGCCTGTGAGCTGATCTTCAGCGGTGGCGGCGAGGACGCGATCGCCCTCCCTGAGCAAATTAGTCACCCGAGTATAGTTAGCCACTTGAGCGCCGCGCTGAGCCGCTGACTGTAAAAAGGCTAGCACCAGCTGCTCTGAGTTATACACCTGAGCGTCATAAAAGCAGGCCGCGCCGGTCAGCCCCTCGGCAGGCAAATCGGGCAGCTGCTCCAGGCAGGCTTGCTTGGAGAGCATCTGGCCAGCAGGGATGTGCTTTTGTGGATCGGTGAGGTAGAGGTTGCGATCGCAGCTGATCCAGTCATTGATCTTTAAGGCGACCGTCATCGCCTCTTTGCCTTTAATGCTGTGGCCATAGGTAGGCACCAGCACCGGCATTGGATGAACCAAATGGGGTGCAATCCGCATCAGCGTCTGGCGCTCTCTAATGGACTGACGCATCCGCCGCAGGTCAGCCGTTTGCAGATAGCGCAGGCCACCGTGAATCACCTTTAGGCTATTAGCTGATGTGCCAGAGGCAAAGTCGGACTGCTCTACTAAGGCCACTGACAGCCCTCTCAAAGTGGCT
>JBBSNR010000071.1:0-10596 GCA_038260635.1 Phormidesmidales cyanobacterium | reverse complement strand
GAGCGGGAGTATGCGATTGGGAGCGATCGCATGGACCTGTGCCTACGATACGGCGACGTGATGCTCGCCATGGAGCTAAAAGTTTGGCGTGAAGGCTGCCCAGATCCGCTCAAAGCAGGACTGGAGCAGCTTGATCGTTACTTAGCTGGGTTGAGCCTGGATAGTGGCTGGCTAATTATTTTTGATCGCCGCGCTGGACTGCCGCCCGTTGCTGAGCGAACAACAGTGGAGGCACTGGCGACCCCATCGGGGCGAGCAGTCCAGGCCATTCGGGGATAGGGGTCGCGGATAAAGGCAGGGTTGGCCACCGCCTCGGTTCTCACTACTTTGCCGATTTTACTCAGCTCTATAGAATAGAGGTATAGCAGCTCACGGTGACTTTCTCATGCAACTGAAGCGTCCTATCTTAGTCGGTGGTTTGGGTCTGTCAGCTAGCCTGTGGCTGATGAATATTGTGGGGCACTCACCCCTGGGGGATGGCTCTGGGCTACTTGGGATGGTTGCTGTGGGCTCCGGGCTCTGGTGGCTGAAGCAGCGCAGCGGTTCCTCGGTGACGGCTGAGCCGCCGCTCGCGTTGGGGCCAGTCGATAGAGCAGCGGTTGAGAAAGCTTTGGCTGAAGTAGAGACCTGGCTAGATACGCTAGTCAAAGAGCTGCCGGCAGAAATCAAGCTCGATCAAAGCCAGCCGATTTGGACGCAGATAGAAAAACAGCGGCAGGCGATCGCCCAAACCCTCACTAGCCTGGATCGCGAAACGCTCAAATTTGCCGTCGTCGGTAACAACTCAACCGGTAAGACCGCCCTGGTTTCTCAGCTCAGCGAGTCCTGGCAAAAGAGCCAGCCGACTGTCGTTGCGATTACTGAAGTCAAGGGCGAAGAGACTTTGCCGCCTGCTGATACCGACCTTGTTCTATTGGTCACTGCTGCCGACCTGATGCAGTCTGAATTGCAGCGTATTCAGACTTTACTCAAGGCAGGCTATCGGGTTCAAATTGCCTATAACAAGCAAGATCAGCTTGCGCCTTTGGATCGTCAATCGGTACTGCAAAGAATTCAGACGCGGGTAGAAGACTTGGGGATTGGGGTGAGTGCGATCGCCGCCCGACCCAGTCCGATTAAAGTCCGTCGCCATCAGGATAACGGCGAGATAGAAGAATCTCTCGAACAGCCAGCGCCTCAGCTAGAAACCCTGACAGCGCGGCTGAGCCAGCTGGTGGAAACAGAAGCGCAGCAGCTCGTAATGACCACGACGCTGCGACAGGCCAAAGCGCTGAAGACAACCGCTCAGCAACTGCTCAATGATCAGCGACGGCTGCGGGCCATGCCCCTGGTTGAGCAAATGCAGTGGATCGCAGCAGGCAGCGCCTTTGCCAGTCCGCTCGCTAGCTTAGACTTACTTGCTTCCACCGCCATCAACGCGCAAATGATTGTCGATTTGGGCGCAGTGTACGGCCAAAAGTTCTCTTTGGAGCAGGCGAAAACGGCGGCGGGTACGCTGGTTGAGCTATTGGTGAAACTAGGCTTGGTAGAGCTGTCTACTCAAGCATTGGGCAGTTTGCTGAAGGTTCACGCGGCCACTTATGTCGCAGGTGGCGCTTTGCAAGGCGTGAGTGCAGCTTATCTGACTCGGATGGTCGGCCTCAGCCTAATTGACTTTTTTGAAGAACAGAGTTTGCTGGCTCCTGAGAAGCAGACGTTTGCGTTTGGGGAGATGGGCGATAGTCTCCAAACCCTCTTCCAAGCCACTAAAAAAGCTGGGCTCCAAACCTTTGTTCAACAGGCGCTTACTCACCTGCCCGTTTTGCCTGCCGCCAAACCGGTTGCGGCGGCTTAGTAGTGACCTCTCATGTCAGCGCCAAACCCTCTAGTAGAGCAAGCTCGCACCAGTCTGCGCCAAGCGATAGATCGCTATATTCCGCAGCTAAAAATGACCCGGCTAGATGCTTCAGAGCTGAGCCGTCAGGCAGCGGTCAAAAGCGGCCTTGATCAGCTCACGGCGCTGATGAACAAGCTGGATAGCTCGCTTTTACGAGTCGCTGTCTTCGGGCTAGTGAGTCGGGGTAAATCGGCGGTGATTAACGCGCTGATGGGTGAGAAGATTCTGGAGACTGGCCCGCTTAACGGCGTCACTCAGTGGCCCCGGTCGGTGTACTGGCAGCCGAAAATTGAGCAAGAGACAAAATCTCTCAAGCTAGAGCTAATTGATACGCCCGGTCTAGATGAGATTGAAGGACAGTCGCGAGGGGCGATCGCGCGCGAAATTGCCCAGCAGGCCGATCTGATTTTGTTTGTGGTATCTGGCGATGTCACCCAAATCGAATATCTTGCCCTGCAACAGCTTTATGCGACGCGCAAGCCCTTGCTGCTGGTATTCAACAAAATTGATCTTTACCCAGAGACTGACCGAGGGGCGGTCGCTAAAAACTTAGAAGCGCTGTGGCAAAAGGCTGAGAGCAAGGCCGACTTGCCCGAAGGTGCGAGACTCGTCGATGACATTGTGATGATTTCGGCTGAGCCGACGCCCTTGCAGGTGCGGGTAGAGTGGCCCGATGGCCATACGACCGAAGAGTGGGAGCATCCGCCTGCGCAAATAGAACCGCTGAAAAAGACGCTCCTGAAGATTGTTCATGAAGAAGGGGCGACATTGATTGCCCTGAATGCCTTGAGACAAGCAGGCGTGATTGAACAGCGTTTAGCGGAAGAGACGGCTGAGCTGAATCAGGTTAATGCCGATGAGCTGATTTGGCAGTATGCGAAGTATAAAGCGATCGCTGTCTCCCTCAATCCGGTTGCCATCATCGATATGCTCGGCGGCATCGGCTCTGACATTGTGATGATTCGCTCGCTTTCACGGCTCTATGGCTTTCCCATGACCCGGTTTGAAGCGAGCAAGCTCTGGCAGTCCATTATCCGCAGTTCGGGCACGCTACTCTTAAGCGAATTTGGCACCAGCCTGCTTTTGGGCTTTGGTAAAAGCGGGGCGGCGATTTGGAGCGCCTTTGAAAGCTTTTCGGGGTTCACCGCCTACGCGGGGGCGATGACGGCGCAAGCGGGTGCGGCGGGCTACGGCACTTACGCAGTGGGTCAAGCGGCCAAAGTGTATTTGCAGCAGGGCTGCACCTGGGGGCCGACCGGGGTAAATACTGTAATGCAAAATATTTTAGCTAAAGCCAAAGCCGACTCTACCTTGGAGCGCCTACAGACCGAGATTAAAGAGACTATTGGCAATCCGCAAAAGATAACCGAGGTGCAGACCGAGTCAGCAGCGGTGAAACCCTCTCCTCCTGCGCAATGAGGATTTCCCTTGTAAAATCAGACTATGAGCATTGGGATAACTGCAATGGTTGCTGCCGGGCCGAAGCGATTTACAGTGAACGACTATCATCGCATGAGCGAACTGGAGATTTTATCTCCCACTGAGCGAACAGAACTGATCAACGGGGAGATCATTACGATGGTTGCCAAGGGTACAGCGCACACTTCTGCTGTTTTGGTAATCAATCGTCTTCTATCTAATCTGCTGGGTGAAAAAGCCTTTATTCAGTGCCAAGATCCAGTTCAGTTGAGCGATCGCTCTGAGCCAGAGCCCGATATTGCCGTTGTCCGGCTAGACCCGCTGGCTTACAGCACTCGTCACCCTACCCCCGAAGACGTGCTGCTTCTGGTTGAGGTTGCAAGCTCTAGCCTTCAATATGACTTAGAAGTCAAAGCGCCGATGTACGCCGCCGCCAGTATTGCAGACTATTGGATTTTGGATGTGATTGAGCGAGAGCTACATGTGTTTCGTCAGCCGGCGGGCGACCGCTATCAGTCGCACTCTGTTTTAGCAGCGGCTCTATCTATTACACCGGTAGCTTTTGCTGATTTGGAAATCCAAATCTCACAGATGTTGCCCCCTCAGCTCACGGGCACAGACGGCTGAGCGTAATCTATCACGACATCACAGGTTCTTCAGAGAAGCCATGACGGTCTGATAAATTAAGTCGCTGGCTGAGTGTTACAGACGTAGTGAGCGTAGCTAAAAGAGCCTCTATTGCCACCTGATGGCGCTGCGCAGCCCTCGGCGGTCAGATTGGGAGCGAAGTTTAGCAGCCATAGATCAAACGGCCTGGGAACGGTCGCTAAGCTTTGCACCAGCTGATTTTCGGCGTTCAGGTTTTTGGCAACATTATTTTCTGCAATGACAAACCGAGGCGGAGTAGGCCAGCGGGCTGATGGATCGCTCGGATTGAAATGGCGCTGAATTTCCCAGGCCACTGACATAATCTCAATGCCGATAACGATAGGCTGCTCGGTAATCGTCGCGTTTGTCCCGATTACCACAGGCAAAGTAGAGTCTGCCTGAATCACGCTGACGAGGCGATCTGCTTTGTAAAATTTGAGAGTGGTGAAGTCGTTGACAACCACCTGAGCGCCCAAAAATCCAACCAGCATCACCGTCGCTACAAAAGCCCGTCCACTGAGGGTGCGTTTGGTCAGCGGTAGCTTGACGCGGCTAAAGTTTTTCGCCGCAGTCTGCTGCCAGAAGGGGGCTAAGCCTGCGCCGACTAAAATCAGAATCGCCGGGAAAAAGACAAAGCTGTAGCGATGGCCTCTGGTGATGTCGAAGCCCAGTCCGTAGCAAATCAGCGCAAAGATAGCGTTGGCCATGATAAAAAATCCGCCGATGCTCTGGAGGCTAGTTCGCAGGCGCGGCTGGTGGAGCTGGAAGGTGAGCGATCGCCACAGACACCCAATCAGCCACGGCGCATATAGCGGCAGCGTTAATAAAATAGTAATGACCATCGCTGTCACTGCCTGCCAGCTATAGCCACTGGTCACCGGCGAGAGCACCGCATACAGCCAGCCCACGACCGACTGCGCCACCGGGTTAACCCAGTATTTCCAGCTCGATGGCCCAGCCCTCAAAAAGCTAGACTGCGGGCTGCCGTAGAAATTGATCAAAAGGGGTAGCCAGATCGCCGCACCGATCAAAGTGCCTACTGCTGCCACGTAAATTCTCACCCAGGGGGCTCGTCGCCAGGCTGTCCCCTCTGCCAGACACTGTTTTACCAGCAGCACTACCATCACTAACGCTTCCGCCAGAATAGTGATGCCCGTGAAGTAATGCACAGCGATGCCCAGCGAGTTGCTCAGCACCCAGCTAAACACAATCTGCCAGCTCGGAGCCGCCCGCTGGTGTAAAGCCTGCACTGCCAGCACAAAACAGCACAGCGAGGCGATCACCATCAAAATCGCCAGGGTGTAATGGCGGGCTTCTTGGGCTAAAAATACGCCAAAAGGCGACACGGCCATCAGCGCAGCGCAGAGGATGCCAATCAGCCGACTGCGAAAGCTAAACCAGGCCAGCAGGTAGATAGCAGGCACCGATAGCGCGCTAAAGAGGGCAGACAGGGCTCGCGCCGCCCAAAGTGAAGCGTAGCCATCTGTCCGACCCAAAAAGCGATCATAGAGCGCCATCCATTCATGAGCTAGCACGAAGTAGACTGGCGGATGATTATCTTCGGCCAGCAGGTTAGTCACCGCATCAGCAGCTGTAGAGCCTGGCGTCATCTGCAAAGGCCGCAATATTTGATCCAGGCTGATCACTTCGTTCAGCGGAATCATCCGTGAGGAGTTGCCCAGGCTAAAGATTACGGTGGAAACCTCATCCATCCAGGCGGGTTTGGCATCGAGATGAGTGAAGCGAATCAGCAGGGCAGCGATAAACAGCAGCAGCAGCCCCACAGCAGGGCGCAGCTTCCAATGAGTCATACTGTGAGTCATATGGCGCTGAGCTGCGGTGTCATCTGCACCCTGCTGAGGAAAAAGAGAAGTCATAATTGATTGACAGATAGTGAACTAGACTTCCAAAGTTCAGCATACAGCTGCCCCCGTCGCTGCTGACTAGCCCGTGTCTGATGTGACTGCTGGTGAGCTACGCGCTAGCCGATGCCAAAGCCGTATTGCCTATAATAATCGCCCGTCTATGAACTGTACGCCGAACTGTGCCTCTAACAAACAGGGCGCAGGCCAGTCAGCAGAGGCCAGTCAGCAGAGGCTAGTCAGCAGGAGCCAGTCAGCAAAAGTTCATGCGCCCGTCGGACGAACGAGAGCTGAGGGCATTGAAGGCTTGGCAAGGGGCGATCGCCTAAGGCGGCTCTGCTGTAGGTGGGCTATCCGACGCAGTGGGGGTGATCAAACGCTCACCGCCAAATTTTTCGCCAATCCAGTCGAACTTAATTTCGCGCAGGTAGTCTACTACCCAAGTAGCTCGCCGTTGCAGCATGTGATTTGGGTAAGTGTGGGCCACCCCAATGACGGAAATATGCGCATTTTTAGCCGCTTCAATGCCCGCAAAGGAGTCCTCAATTGCGATGCACTCATTGGGCTGTAGCTGGAGATTGACGTCGGTCTGGTTGAGCCGCTCAATTGCCTTGAGGTAGCCATCGGGCGACGGTTTGCTGCCGTCTGCTGAGATATCGTCTCCAGCGATGATGGCGGAAAAATGCTCACCAAGACCAGTGCGAGCCAGTACGCTAGTGACCTGTGGCCGTTCAGTGCCAGTGACAATGGCCATTTTGATTTGGGCGGCCCGGCAGCGAAAAATCAGATCTTCTAGCCCCGGATAGATCGGCAGCTGATCTAGATTGTCTAGCCAGGTCTGGTATTCGGCATTTTTTTGCTCAAGCAGTTTGGTCAGCGCTTCATCGCTGACGGTGCGGCCTCGCTGTTTGAGTAAGCCCTGCAAACAGGCGCGATCGCTTCGCCCCAGACACGCCTGAGCGTAGTCATCGGCATCGGGCCGCAGGTTTTCAGCCAGCAAAAGCTGATCGCTCAGCGTCCGTCGAATACCTTCGTCGTTGATGATGATGCCGTGAAAGCTAAAAAAAGCTGCTTTGAGTGCCATAGATGAACAGCAGAGTAGTGGTTAATTACGTTTTGTTGTAAAAATCCTCTCGCTTTGTCAGTATCTGTATGCCTCTTGTATACCTCTTTTAGAGTAACAGGACAGCATCCCTTCTTTTTGATGAAGAGCGCTGATAAAGTCCAAACACGTTCTAAGATAAGAGCTATTCGAGGCTGTTCAGGCATCCTCTTAAACAGATTTTTAGTTTCTGAATGACCGTCTCAACCCGCCCTATACATTTCAGTTGAGAAGACTATCAATGCCCCTACGTACCTCTTCTACTATCAAAGGTATCTCCATTCCGCTGCTGCTTGAGTGGTGGCAGCAGCGCAAGCGACTGGCCAGTTCTTACAGCAATCTGCACACCACCCTGCCCAGAGGCGACGAAACTTACTTACAGGCTTACTACCGGCTGATGGAAATATACTCGGTGGTTAAATCGGGCGGCGTACAGGCCCAGACAGAAGCTATTCACGCTT
Source organism: Phormidesmidales cyanobacterium (assembly GCA_038260635.1). GTDB lineage: Bacteria > Cyanobacteriota > Cyanobacteriia > Phormidesmidales > Phormidesmidaceae > Phormidesmis. Next base: position 3,228 of record JBBSNR010000071.1, on the reverse strand, counting down.
TTGCCGGGCGTGAGACCAGCCTGCTCAAGCAGCAGCTAGCCGAACTAGAAGCTGCCGCTCAATCTGAGGATGAAAAGCAGTCTCAGCGCGCAAAGATGGGCAAAGAGCTGACTGAACTGCGGGCGGCCAATAGCTGGCGGCTCCAGGCACTGGCAGATATCTCACCAGAGGAAGAGGCCATTGTCAGGCAGTATCTGACCAATATTGAAAGCACGCTGATTCAGGCTCAGTGCGCTTGACCCTACAGCTACAGCCCCTTGATGCTCACCCTTGTCCGCAGTAAAAGCCCTACAGGTAGACCCTATGCAGACCCTATGCAGGCAGTAGACGCAATTATCATTGGCAGCGGGCTGGGTGGGCTGGTGGCGGGGGCGCTGCTGGCCCGCTACGGTCGCCGGGTGATTGTCTGTGAGAGCCATACGCTGCCAGGTGGGGCGGCTCATGCCTTTACCCGAGGCGGCTTTACTTTCGATTCGGGGCCGTCTTTTTACTGCGGGCTGGGGGATGCCGCTGGGGCAAATCCGCTGAGTCAGGTGCTGGCCATACTGGGTGAGCCGATTACCGCTGTCCCCTACGATCCGTTTGGCTACTATCACTTTCCAGAAGGAACGCTGCCGGTATATGGCGATGGGGAGAAGTACCGGCAGGCCGTAGAGCAGTTTAGCCCCGGCGCGGCGGCGCAGCTGGCGGTATTAGAAGCGCGACTGCTCAAGCTATATGCGCCTTTAAAGGCGATTCCAACGCTGGCGCTGCGGGCCGATTGGCAGCTGTTGCCCTTGTTATTGCGGCGCTATCCGGGGGCGATCGCCCAGCTCCTACCCACCCTCCCCGATCTGGGCCGCTCTATGGGCGAAGTGATGGCCGCCTGCTGCCCGGATGGATTTGACCCGTGGCTACAGCGCTTGCTTGACCTGGAGTGTTTTTTACTCTCGGGCATGAAGTGCGATCAGACCGTCGCCCCTGAGATGGCCTTTATGTTTGGCGAGCGATCGCAGTCGGTGATTGACTACCCAGTTGGCGGCAGCGGCGCGCTGGTCGAGGCTTTGGTGCGCGGGCTCAAGCGTTGGGGCGGCGAGCTGCGGCTAGGGACTCATGTAGACAAAATTTTGGTTGAAGCAGGCCAGGCTAAAGGGGTAGCGCTGAAGAATGGCGATCGCCTCACTGCCCCCATCATTATTTCTAATGCCACCCTTTGGGACACGTATGCTCAGCTGCTGAGCCCCGCAGACCTACCAGCAGACTACCGCGCTCAGGCGCTAGGCACCCCAGCCGTGGATAGCTTTATGCACCTGCACTTAGGCATTCGCGCTGACGGGCCCGAAGATTTGGCCATTCATCACGTGGTGGTTCACGATAGCGACGCCGACATCACCACACCAGGAAATACCTGCATGGTCTCAGTGCCGACAGTCCTAGACCCGCAGCAGGCCCCGCCGGGGCATCATACTGTTCATGCCTACACGCTAGAGCCGTTTGCAGGCTGGCAAAAAGACGAGCATTACGCCGAAAAAAAAAGAAAAAAGGCGGAGACTCTTTTTAAGGCCGTAGAGAAAATTATTCCTGACCTGAGAGAGCGAATCGTGCTGGAGATGATCGGCACGCCGCTGACTCACAGCCGATTTTTGCGGCGATATCAAGGCACGTACGGGCCAGCGATCGCCGCTAAAGAGGGGCGCTTTCCCAGCTGCAAAACACCGATCAAAGGGCTCTATCGGGTCGGTGACAGCACCCTGCCCGGCATTGGGGTGCCAGCTGTCGCCGCCTCGGGCATTCTCTGTGCCAATAGCCTGGTCACGCTCAAAGAGTCAGCCGCGCTGCTGACGCTACTATAGCGGATAGCTTAGCGCCCAGCAGCCTGGCTCCGACCGCTGAAAAGCACTCTCCTCAGTCTAAACAGCCGCTCAATGGCAGTGGGTTACTTGCGCTGCGATCGCTCGACAGCCTTGAGCATGTGATAGGTAATCAGCAGCTGAGTCAGCGCCAGCGGATAGCTCTGAAGCGTTTCACCCGTTGTCCCGACCAGCTTACCCACATCTTGATTGCCCTCCAGACTACAAAACTTACCCAGGTAGGGCACCTCTTTACACAAAACCCGCTCTAGCTGCTGCACCTGCTCCTCAGTTGCATGGCCATCGACACAGAGCACATCTACTGGCTTGCCCATGTCGCGGTCTAACGTCAGGCGAATGGCATCCCCTAGATCGTTGCCTTTATCGTGCAGAATATGGGTAAAGTCGGGGTGGGGCAGCGTTGGCCGCAGTACCAGCTGCACATCTAGCAGTAGGTCGTTGCCCTCCTCATTTTCGTCGCTGGGCGGGATGAAAGAAACCACCACATCTGCCCACTGTCGCTGCGGGCGAATAAATTCCTCAGAATCGGGCTCCCGCTTGCGCAAGGCGTCTAGCACCTGCTCATCGGTATAGCCCCGCTTGCGAGTGTCGCGCTTAATTTTCCACTTGGCCCGCAGCTCCTCTGGCGGTGCTAGGTACACTTTCACATCGTAGGCATTGCGGGCGAGCTTAGTCGAGTAGCCCAGCAGCCCTTCGACGACGACAAACCGCTTGGGCTCGATGTACTCAGGGGCATCAAATTTGCCGGTGGTGTGATTGTAAATCGGCTTGAGAATGGCTTTGCCGTTTCTCAGCGTTTGTAAATGTTGCTCAATAATGTCGAGGTAGTTACACTTAGGGTCAAGCGCAGAGATGCCCATTTCGGCGCGCTGTTGGCGGTCATAGCGGTGATAGTCATCAGTGCAGATAGAGACCACCTCGTCCTCCCCCAGCACCTGAGCAATTCCACGGGTCAAAGTGGTTTTTCCAGCGGCGCTATCGCCTACAATGCCAAGGATGATCGGACGCTCAGCCATAGTTCCTCCTAGTGTTTCTCTGCTCGAAAGTTTTTTGCAGCCTTCAATACAATCCAATTCTAGGGATCAACGGTCATTGACTCAAGTTTCTACCGCGGCCCCGTCAGCGTTGCCTGCTAGCGTTGCCCGCGAGGTTGATAGGCTGCGCTCCGCTTCTTAGCATTAGGTCTTATTTAATAGTGACTTCCAAAGACGCCCAGAAAGAAACGCAGAAAGAAACTCAGAAAGAAACCCAAAACAGTCAGCTACCCGTCTTATCTGCTGACAGTTTTGGGTTTGCTCCCAATAGCAGCACTGCCGTTGTCTCTAACGCTTACAAGTTTGTCATTCCGGTACCCGCTCTGGGCCAGCAGGCAGAGCCG
>JBBSNR010000070.1:0-10894 GCA_038260635.1 Phormidesmidales cyanobacterium | reverse complement strand
TGCGATCGCGCCCAACCGCATACGGAGACTGCGCCGCCCCACTCGTATACACTGGCACCATAATGGTAGTTTCTCCAACGGTCACCGCCTTATGATCCGAGGGGCCAGCCCCCCCCTTACGACCCAGTGCGCCAACGCTGTCAACAATCAGGCTGAGCCCTTTGGTTTGCAGTTCGGTGATAACCTGCTGTTGGTTCAGTGGTTGGTTCATAAATTAAGAGAGAAGAGAGGGGAATACTCTATCTGATTGAGCAATAGAGTCAGAAAACACATCTGGTACGGCAGCCTCTTGAGCGGAGGCAGTTGCCTCAGAGGGCATTTCAACCGTCTTTGTTGCTGAGACAGCGTAAGCCTCGTCGTTGATTTTAAGCTGCAAGAGATCGGGGCGAGCGTAGTGACCAACGGAGTCCATCATGCGTTTACGTTTGGTAATGAGAGAGAAATCGAGATCGGCGATCGCCATTCCCTCCCCCTCTCTCACCGGCTCACACAAATGAACGCCCTCTGGGCTGACAATCGCCGTATAGCAGCCCCCTTGCAGCGCTTTTTGCAAGCCCTCATTCGGCGCAATCTCAGCGATTTGCTCCGGCGTCAGCCAGCCCGTCGCATTAACCACAAAACACCCTGACTCTAAAGCGTGATGTCGCAGCGTTACCTCAGTTTGCTCAGCAAAAATGTTGCCCACCATCGAGCCCGGAAACTGAGCGCAGTGAATCTGTTCGTGACTTGCCATTAGGCTGTAGCGAGCTAGCGGATTGTAGTGCTCCCAACAGGCCAGCGCCCCAACCCGGCCTACAGCAGTATCGCAAGTCTTTAAGCCCGAACCGTCTCCCTGCCCCCAGACCATCCGCTCATGGTAAGTCGGGGTCACCTTACGCCGCTTCAGTAGGCAGCTGCCATCCGCATCAAAGATCAGCTGAGTGTTGTAGAGAGAGCCATGGTCGCGCTCGCTCACACCCAATACAATCACTATCTGATGCGTCTTAGCCGCCCGGCTCACGGTCTCAGTCACCGGCCCAGGCACTTCTACCGCTTCCTCGTAGAGCTTCATGTGCTCTTTTCCCATCAGCACCGCTGGCAGCACAAAAGAGAAATATGGATAGTAAGGCACGAACGTCTCTGGAAAAACAACCAGCTCCGCGCCTTCCTTGGCGGCTTCCTCAATTGCCTTCAGCACTTTCTCCATCGTGCCAGACTGACTGTGCAATACAGGCGCAAGCTGCACAGCAGCGGCCCTGACATTTCGGGAATAGTCCATGGAAAAAGTCTCTCTCAAGCGCTTGCTCTGAAGTTACCTATGTAAGGTCAGCTATGTAACTCAGCTACAGCATTCAGCTACATTGTCCAGGTATCGAGGATAAAGGCACCCTCTTTACGATGCATCAAGACAATATCCAACACATCTAGCGGACTAATCGGCTTAATCCCTGGAATCAGTGAGGGCTCACCGTGGCCATACAGCGCCTGAAGCGCAAACCGGCAGGCGTAGACTTTACCGCCGTCTTCGAGAATTTTGACGAGTCGATTGTTCATCGCCAGATGCCCAGGGAAAGCCTCATCGTTGAGCTTAGGAAAGCCCCGCTGTACGCCCAGCGTTACCCCCGGCCCATAGAGCAAAACCGATGTGTCGAATCCTTTACTCATCAGGCGACTCACCTGCAAAAGATTGACTAGGCCAATCGATCCTTCAAAGGCGACGGTGTGAAAAGTTACGAGCGCCTTCTCTCCCGGATCTGCCTGCACATCGGGAAATACTTTCTCTTCGTAATCGACAAAAAAGTCACCGGCTTTATGAGCCGGGGTGGTTACTTCAGGCATGTTGTTCACTCCTAAGACTGGATTGCCTACAGACTAAGAGGTCAACAATCGATTGCTTGTATCTGTTGTTACAAACCTACAAAGCCTGACAGTTGAGACAGCGTGACCCATCTCGACACCTGTACAAAAGGGCAGGTAAGCCCTGTCACTCTTAGCCCAGGCCATCTTCTATCCCTGTCCATAAGGTGAGACCTGTGTTTACGGTAACAGCGTATACAGGTTCTCTCAAATCTCACGATTATGTTTAGAAGCATATGGATGATAAATCTGCTCGCACTAGGCCTATGAAATCGCACTTTCCTGTTGTTGTTGTCGGTGGTGGTCAGGCTGGGCTGTCTATCAGTTACTGCCTGAAGCAAAAGAACATTGACAATATTGTTTTTGAGAGAAATAGGGTTGCGCACTCGTGGCGATCGCAGCGATGGGATTCGTTTTGCCTGGTAACTCCCAACTGGCAATGTACCCTACCGGGCTATCCCTATGCGGGCAGCGACCCCAAAGGCTTTATGCAGCGAGATGAAATTGTTCAATACGTAGAGAGCTACGCTCAATCTTTTCAGCCGCAAATAAAAGAAGGCGTCACCGTTTTAAAGGTAAGCAGGCACGAGTCTGAGAGAGTATTTGAAGTCTCTACCTCAATAGGCACTTACACCGCTGACCAGGTGGTAGTGGCAACTGGCGGCTATCACACACCCAAAATTCCTAGAATGGCTGAGAGCCTGCCTGAGAATGTTGTTCAGCTGCATTCTTCGGCATACAAGAACCCAGAGTCGCTAGGCGATCGCGCCGTGATGGTGGTCGGCACAGGGCAGTCAGGTTGTCAGATTGCTGAAGACCTTCATTTAGCGGGCAAGCAGGTTCATCTATGTGTGGGAGGGGCACCGCGATCGCCCCGAGAATATCGCGGTAAAGACGTGGTCGATTGGCTAGACCAAATGGGCTATTACGATATGCCAATTGACGAACATCCGCAAAAAGAATCGGTTAGAAGCAAGCGCAATCACTACGTTACCGGTCGCGGCGGCGGGCGAGAGATTGACCTACGGCAGTTTTGCCTGGAAGGAATGCAGCTTTACGGCAAGCTCAAACGCATTCAAGGCAGTCAGCTCGAATTTCAGGGCAATCTTAAACAAAATCTCGATGCGGCTGACGAAGTGGCCGAAAGCATTAAGCGCACCATTGACGGCTACATCGAAAAAGCCCAGATAGATGCGCCGACAGACGCGCCCTATGTACCCGTCTGGGAACCAGAAACGGAGCCTTTAGAATTAGATCTTGAAGCTGCCAACATTGGTACGGTGATCTGGTCCACTGGCTACCATACCGACTTTCGTTGGATTGAAATCCCAGCTTTTGACGGCCAAGGCTATCCTGGCCATGAGCGCGGCGTGACCACAGTAGAAGGGCTGTATTTCATCGGATTGCCCTGGCTGTATACTTGGGGATCTGGCCGCTTCTCAGGGGTTGCCCGCGATGCAGAGCATATAGCCGACTGTATTGCGCTCAAATGCAAACTGCTGCCTCGTCAGTCGGGTCAGCCGGTCAATGCAGTCGCCCTTGGTTCGTAGCGGTAAGTGAGCTGAGGGATACAGCCGCCATTGGGAGAAAGCGTTAGGGTCAGAGATGATCGAGAAATCGCTTACTGAGGCGGCGTATGGATGTTTCTGTGATTGGGGCTAGCGGTGACTGTGGGCGGGAAATTGTCTCTCGGCTGATCGCTTTGGGGGCACTGATGCCGACTGAGCGTTTGCAGCTGGTGGGAAGGGCCAACGGGCACAGCAGTCAAATTCTCTACGGGCTGTGCAGCGACCTCAGCGATGCCTACGCCGAGAAAGCGCCGATGCTGGATGTAGCGCTGGCCCCAGAAGATATTGTCGCCGATGTAATTGTCATGGCAGCGGGTGCAACGGTAGGCGGTGAGACCGTCTCGCGCCAGCAGCTTTCGGCGACTAACCTGCCGATTTTTGAAACCTATGCACAGGCGATCGCTGAGCATGGCTACGGCCACGAAGTCGTCATCATTGTCACCAACCCGGTCGAGCTAGCGGTAGAAGTATTCAGTCGTCATCTGGGACGGCATCGGGTAATTGGCGTGGGCGCTTATTCCGACTCACTGCGTTTTCGGCGAGAGATTGCGGCTGACCTGGGCATTCGCCGTCAGCTGGTGCAGGGGTTTATCGTCGGCGAGCACGGCGAAGGTATGGTGCCGCTATGGAGCAGCGTTAAAATTCACGGGATGACCTCAGACGAATTGAGCAACGCCCGACGACAGCTGCGGCGCGATCGCCCTGTCAGCCAGTTTCCCGATGAGGTAGCCGCAGAGAAACAGGTGGTCACTGAATATCTCAAGCAGGGAAAAATCCAGGCGGCTTACAGCTACGTCGATAGCTTACCGCCAGACTTGCGGGTAGTTGTGAAGCCTTTTGTCACACACGTTTCGGGTGCGAAAACGATTTACGCTACCGCTAATGTCACTACAGATTTGGTGCAAAATCTGCTGGAGGGAAGAGAGATGGTAGTCTCAGGGCAGGTGCAGCTAGACGGCGAATTTTACGGGCTGCGATCGCCCTTCGGCGTCCCCATCGTCGTCACACCCTTCGGCTGGACTCAAGTGGTGCCCTTACAGCTGTGGGCCGAGGAAGCCGATCTGCTGCAAAAGATGGCTACTCAGCTTAACTGGCGGCTTAAAGAGGACTTACAACATGCCTGAGAACACGGCCAGTGAAACGGCTCAGCGATGGATTTTCGTCGTGCGGGTTTTAGACAAGCCCGGTACCCTGACAGCCGCAGCCGCCGTCTTTTCTAATCGCGGCGTTTCGCTAGAGAGCATTCTTGGCAGCGGCATTGGCGCAACGGCCATCGAAGATGGACGGCTGATTCTCAACTTTCAGGCGACCCAATCTAAGCAAGCGCTGCTACACCGGGCGCTAGAGCGACTACCCTATATTTTTCGGGTCGATGCCTATGCCTACAACGACCCCAGGCTGAGAGCGATCGCTATAGCCAAGCTCAGCCCCAGCACCAAGCTGCTCAATGACGACGACGGCTATTCGGTCGAAACAATTGCCCAAACCGGCAGTGAACGCACCGTCATGTTCAATGGAACACCGCCAGCGGTGGAAGGGGCGATCGCTCAGTTTCGAGCGCAAGACCAGCTCAACGACGTTGTTCTATCGTATATCGCCATTTGAACTGGCCCAAAGCTCAACCCCTAAGACCACGCCTCATCTACATTCATATTCGCCTCATCGTGAATATAGTCGGGCTTTTGCTGGCGTGGCAGCTGCCCAGAGAGCACCAAATGCGCCATCGCATCGCAGATCACGCGAGTGGCCATCAGCGCCGTCATATCGCTGACATCGTAGGGCGGTGACACTTCGACCACCTCCATACCGCAGACTGGCGCTTTAGCGACAATCTTGCCCAGCAGATAGAGCGCCTCGCGCGGCAGCAGCCCACCCGGTTCGGGCCAGCCCGTTCCAGGGACAAATCCCGCATCAATACAGTCAATATCAAAGCTAATCCACACGCAGTCGGTGCCATCCATGGCTCGCTCCAGGGCAAAGTCTACCGCCGCATCCATGCCCATATCCATAATGTCGGTCACCGTCAAAATGTTCGTCGCCCGCTCCCGGCAAACTTTAACGCCCGGACGAGGCACCTGCCAGCCACCGATGCCGAGCTGCACCAGATTTTTAGCCGGCGCGTTGGCCATATTCGTCGCGTGAAACCAGGGGCAGGTGTGCATCCGCTCGTCTAAATCGGTTTCTTGCGTATCGACGTGGCGATCAAAGTGAATGATGCCCACTTTTTTGTCTCCCAAATGACGGCAGATGCCGCGAACAGTCGGAAAGCCGATGGAGTGATCGCCGCCTAAAATAATCGGAAAAGCGCCTGAGCTAAAGACATGGGCGACCCCTTTAGAAATTTGGTCGAATGACTTTTCGTTGTTGGCGGGGATGGTGAAAATATCGCCGACATCGCAAAGCTTAATCTGCTCTCGTAGGTCAACGCCTAGCTCAAAATTGTAAGGGGTATACAGCGCCGAGATTTTGCGAATGCCCTGCGGTCCAAAGCGAGTGCCGGGGCGGTAGGTGGTGCCGGAGTCGTGGGGGACGCCCAAAATGGCCACATCGTAATTGCCCACTAAGCGAACGTCTTCTATGTAGGGAGCCTTCATGAAGGTGTTGATGCCCGCGTAGTGAGGCAGCTCTCCTCTAGAAAAGGTAGAGATGGTGCGATCGCGAATACTCTCCGCCGCCTCTAGCCCATAGGTCAGACCCTGGTCAACTTCCTGCTGCCATCCGGTCAGGGGCAGCCTGCTCTCCATATCCAGGGCACGCTGTGCTTCCGACAGCCCGTCTGGACTCTGAAATGTGGGGTCATTAGAGGAATCGGTTGTCATGGAAAAGCCTCAAAGTTCATTGAACAGAATACCAGAAGGATTAAACCGTTCGGCATCCCCATACGCCAATGTCTGATGGAGCCAGAGGCAAGCCATCGTGAAAATACTGAGCGCAACGGAGTTTGATTAAATTTGGCTGGGGCAGTCTAGTAAATGACGTTGGGCCACAGCTGAGACAGCGCTACCGATAGCTTGAATGTTACCGAATGGCGCTTTGATAGTTCTTCCCGCCTGGCCGAAGCCGCTTCCTGCACACCTATTTTAAGCAAGCGCTATGCAGACTCTCCCCACCTCGCCTTTCTTCAGCTTGCCGCCTCCCAAATCTCAGCGTTTCATCGCGCGCGCGCGCAGCCTCGTGATCATGACGCTGGTGATAGGCGCGATTCACTACGGATTGGCGACGCTGGCTCAATCTGTTTCATTTGAGAGTGGGGCTTCTGCGATTTGGCCTTCTTCGGGCTTTTACTTAGCGGCACTGATGCTGTTTGGCCCGCGCCTGTGGCTACCTATTCTGCTGGGCGAACTGTTTGCCAATGCGCTGCTGTTTTACCCCAATGCGCCAGCGACCGTGGTTGGAATTTCTGTGATTAGCACCGTCGAGCCGCTGGTGACCGCCTGGCTGATCAGGCGGTTTATCGACAAGCGTGATCTGTTTGGGCGATCGCTGTACGTGTTCAAATTTCTCATGCTGATCGTCCCTAGCCCGCTGGTCACCACTAGCCTTGCTCTAGTGGTGCTTTGTGTCACCGGGCAGGCTCCTTGGGAGTATTACGTACCGATTTGGCAAACCTGGACCATCAGCGTGATCACCGGCAGGCTAATTGTCACCCCAGCAATTTTGGCCTGGGCCAAATATCCCTGGCGAGAGATCAAGCTGCGAGGCCAGGGCCTGATCGAATTCGCTAGCTTAATCCTGTGCCTGGTGATCATCAGCAAATATGCCTTTTTGGGCAATCCGGTGGAATACATGATGATTCCGCTGCTGCTGTGGGCCGCTTTTCGCTTCAGTGCGGCAGAGTCTACTTTGCTGGTGGTAGCGATTTCGACAATTGCAGTCGTCAGTACGGTGCGCGGCTTTGGCTCCTTTGTAAAGCCTACTATTCCCGAGTCGCTGCTGCTACTGCAATCTTTTGTCTGCGTGATTGCGCTGACCACCTATTTTCTGCTGGCGGTATTGAACGAAAACCGTCGGGCCGAGCAGCGACTGAAAAGCGCTAACGAAGATCTTGAAAATCGCGTCGTTGAAAGAACAGTTGAACTCAATCAGGCTAAAGAACTTGCCGATACGGCCAACCAGGCTAAAAGCGAATTTTTGGCGAACATGAGCCACGAATTGCGCACGCCGCTGAACGGTATTTTGGGCTATGCCCAGATTTTGCAGCGCCATGAGCCCCTATCGACCAAGGGCCGTACAGGGGTAGATGTGATTCAGCAATGTGGCTCACACCTGCTGACACTGATTAACGACGTGCTCGATCTCTCCAAAATTGAAGCCCGCAAGCTAGAGCTTCAGCCCGCCGCGTTTCACCTGCCGGCTTTCCTCCAGAGCGTGGTTGAGATCAACCGCATCCGCGCCGAGCAAAAGAGCATCGACTTTGACTTTCAGGCCAGTTCTGCCCTGCCTGAGGGGGTTTACGCCGATGAAAAACGGCTGCGCCAAGTGTTGATCAACCTGATGGGCAACGCGATTAAATTCACCAAGCGCGGCAGCGTTACCTTCAAAATTGAGCCTGTGGGCGACAAAGTTCGCTTTGAAGTTGCCGACACTGGCGTAGGCATGACGCCTGAACAGGTCGAGAAGATTTTTCTGCCGTTTGAGCAGGTCGGCGACCTGAAAAAGCAGGCGGAAGGAACCGGCTTGGGGCTGGCTATCACTCACAAAATTGTGGCGCTGATGGACAGTGAAATTAGCGTTCAGAGCGAGCTAGGGCAGGGTAGCCGCTTCGCGTTTGAGGTGGCGCTGCCGGTGGCCGAAAACTGGGCCAACTCAGCGATGGTGATGCGACAGGGCACGGTTAAGGGCTACGAAGGCGATCGCCGCAAAATTTTGGTGCTGGACGACCGCTGGGAAAATCGCTCGGTGCTGCAAAACCTGCTAGCGCCTATCGGCTTTGAAGTGATTGAAGCCAACGATGGCAAAGAAGGCATGGCAAAGGCGCTGAGCGCTGAACCTGATTTGATCATCACCGACTTAATGATGCCGGTGATGGATGGGTTTGCATTTATGCAGAAAGTGCGATCGCATCCCCAGCTCCAACACCATACCGTCATTGTCTCCTCGGCCAGCGTCTTTGAAATTGACCGTCACAAAAGCATTGAAGCAGGCGGCAACGACTTTTTGACCAAACCCGTTCAAGCTGACGAGCTTTTAGATCTCTTGCAACAACATCTCAGCCTCAGTTGGATTTACGACGACTCTAAAGGGAATGAAACCGCTGTCGTCATTGAACCCCCCGCTGCCGAAATTTTGCAGGAACTCCTTGAGTTCGCTCAAGACGGTGAGCTAGACGGCATTATTGAAATCGCTCAAACGCTCAAAACTGGCAGCACAGCGGGCTTTGCCCAAGCCGTCTTGAAGTTTGCCGAGACCTGCGAGATTGTAAAGCTTCGCGCCTTTATTCAGCAGTTTGTCACTCTATCTTAAAGAGGCGCTATGACTTGTATATCTCAACCTTTCATATTGCTTGTGGACGACAACGCCAACAACTTGTCGGTACTCTCTAACACCTTAAAGGTAGCAGGTTACAAAGTTCGCATGGCGGTCAATGGCGAGGATGCCCTATCTCAGATAGCGCGGGCTCGCCCGGAGCTGATTTTGCTCGATGTGCAAATGCCGAAAATAGACGGCTTTGAAACCTGTCGTCGCTTGCAGGAAAATCCTGAGACAGAAGGGATTCCAATCATTTTTATGACGGCTCTTTCTGACGCTGGCAACAAAGTGAAAGGGCTTTCTCTGGGTGCGGTTGACTATATCACCAAGCCGTTTGAGCATGAGGAAGTTTTAGCCCGAGTCAAGGTTCACTGGCGACTGAAGCAGCTCACCGAAACCCTCGAACAGCAGGTCGCCGAACGCTCTCAATCGCTACAGGATGCCCAGCTACAGCTGGTACAGCAAGAGAAGCTTTCCGCGCTGGGAGAACTCGTCGCGGGCGTGGCTCATGAAATCAATAACCCGGTCGGCTGTGTCGTCGGCAATGTTAGCGCGGTGCAGGCTTATCTTAACGATTTGCTTCAGATTATCGATCTATATATGGCCGCTTTCCCTCAGCCCGGCCCCGACATTGAAGCGGCAATACAAGAGATTGATCTGGACTATGTTCGCGATGACCTGCCTAAAATGATCAAAGCGATGAAGGATGGCGGCGATCGCATCAAAGCCATCAGCCAGAGCCTGCGCACCTTCTCCCGCGCCGATGCCGACACGCCGCAGTCGTTTGACCTGCATGAGGGGCTCGACAGCACGCTGCTGATTTTACGCCACCGGCTCAAAGCTAACGACACCCGACCCGGCATAGAAATCGTCACCGACTATGGCGAACTGCCCGCCGTTCAATGCTTTCCCGGTCAGCTCAACCAGGTGTTTATGAACATTCTGGCCAATGCTATTGATGCGCTCGATGACGCCAGTCAGAACCGCAGCTTTGCTGAGATAGAAGCCAATCCCAACCGGATTACCATTGGCACCCGAGTTGAAAACGAATGGGTGAAGGTGAAGGTCGCCGACAATGGCCCCGGCATCCCCGAATCAGCCAGGGCGCGCATCTTTGACTATTTATTTACCACTAAGAGCGTGGGCAAAGGCACCGGGCTCGGACTGGCTATTGCCCACCAGATCGTCGTCGAAAAACACGGTGGCACGCTTGAGATGACTTCGACGCTGGGGAATGGCACCGAGTTTGTAATCACACTGCCTATGCCTCTGGAATCGGATGCTGACTAAATCTCCTCTGCGTCCGCTCATGCGGCTTTGCCAGGGGCTCAGGGCAGTCCAACCGGCGAACTCGTTGGCACGGATCTCGGCTCGGACGCTGCCTACCTGGATATTACCGAATCTCCCTATGTCGGGACCAACCACGAATACGCGCTGGATGCGCAGGGACAACCCACCGACAAAATTGCCTCTTTCGACTACAACCCTCTCGAAGACGACTGGTCTGTCGATGCGATCGCGGCTGGAAAACCTATCTGAAGCGATGCCCAGCGATTACTCACCACCACGGCTGCGATTGACGGGTCAGCCGCAGCAACTAGCCCTCCCAATTCGTTATCTGCCAACGGGCTGAGTTCTATCCCCGCACGCTGGCTTATCTAAGCTAGGGTGCTCGATGATTCCCTGAGAATGAGGACTTCGTTGGCACTCACTGCCTCAACCCTTGCTCTCAACCATTTCTGTGCGGGGATAGCCTCATTGCTTTTGTGCCATCGCATAGAAACTCCAAATCCCTTGACATCAAAAGGCAAAGGCAAAATTTGGAGAGCGTAGGCTTGGGTAAAGGCGTGGGCCACGCGCGTGGCCATAGTCGTGACGAGGTCAGTTTGGGAGACCAGGCTAGGGGCCACTAAAAAATGAGGAACCGAAACCGCTACGTGACGCCGCATTTTTCTCTTTTTCAAAAGGGAGTCAATTCGTCCCGTGCGATCTTCTTTGACAGAAACGAGCAGGTGTTGAGC
>JBBSNR010000069.1:0-11101 GCA_038260635.1 Phormidesmidales cyanobacterium | reverse complement strand
GGGTGCGATCGCCCTGGCTTATTGAAATGCACCTACGGCACTGGCAGCTTTTTGGTGGCGCATACAGGCGGCGAAGTCGTCCGAGCCCCGCAGCTACTCAGCACCATTGCCTGGAGTGAAGCCGCTGACAGTCGGAAGGAAAGCGATCAACGCGAGCAGGTTGGCTACGCCTTAGAAGGGGCGATGTTTACCAGCGGTGCCTGCATTCAGTGGCTGCGCGACGGACTAAAGCTGATTAGCAGCGCAGCGGAGACGGAAAAATTAGCCGAGCAGGTGTCCGACACCGACGGCGTTTATTTTGTGCCAGCGCTGAGTGGCTTAGGCGCGCCCCACTGGGATATGTCGGCGCGCGGTGCCTTTATGGGGCTCACAGGTGGAGCGCAGCGGGAGCATATGGTGCGGGCGGTATTGGAAGCGATCGCTTTCCAGGCCAAAGAGGTGGTCGATGCGGTCAATACGAACTGTGAGACGCCGATTGGTCGCCTCAAGGTAGACGGCGGAGCCTGTAACAACAACTTTCTCATGCAGTTTCAGGCCGATGCTTTGGGCATTCCGGTAGAAAGACCCGAGGTGCGAGATGCTACGGCTCAAGGTGCGGCGTTTGCAGCGGGGCTGGCGATTGGCTTTTGGGATGACTATGGCACGCTGATCGCCACTCGCAAGGTAGACCGCGTGTTTGAACCGCAGTCAGATAGGGTCACCTCTGAACACTTCGCTCAGTGGCAAAAGGCCGTAGCGCGGGCAAAGGCGTGGGCCTAGTAGGACTTTACCTTTAGATAATATTTCAACGTCAAAATGTTGGGGCGTATAGCTTAGCGCTTTGACGTTGAGAATCTTTCTGCGTCTTCCTTTTTCAGCTCTTACTTACACTCTAAAATCCATGTCAGCTCCTCTTCAAAATCTCTCTCTCAACCATGAGGCTTTTGTCCACGCGCTAGCCACCACCGAAAACCTGTTGATCATCCAAGATCTTGACGGTGTCTGTATGGGCTTGGTCAACGATCCGCTGACTCGCCGGATTAGCACCGACTATGTGAGTGCGACTCAGGCGTTTGGCACTCATTTTTACGTGCTGACCAATGGTGAACATATTGGCAGGCGCGGAATCAATCGGATAGTTGAACAAGCTTTTGGCATGGATGCGGCTGATCTGAAAAAGCAGAATAGCTATCTGCCGGGGTTAGCTGCGGGTGGCGTGCAGTGGCAGATTCGCAGTGGAGAGTTTTCCCATCCGGGCGTGAGCGAGGCGGAGTTAGCTTTTCTCAAGGCGGTGCCAGAGAAGATGGAAACTTGTTTGAGAGAATTCTTTAAGCAGTCTTCTCCTGCCGGTCTGTTACAAGATTTGGACCGATATATCGCTGCTACCGTATTGGATAACATCGCTTCGCCTACGGTCAACCTCAATAGCGTTTATCCGCTTTTTGCTGACGACAACGACGCCTTTGTAGCGCTGCAAAAGAGATTGCGATCGCTTCTCCAAGATCTCCTCACTCAGGCCGCTCAGCAGGGTATGGCAGACTCTTTCTTTATTCACTATGCGCCTAACTTAGGCCGAGATGCCGAAGGCCAAGAGATCGTCTGGTTTGGTGAGTCAGGGGAGTCGGGGACAACAGATTTTCAATTTATGCTGCGCGGCGCAATCAAAGAAGCAGGTGTGCTAGCCCTGCTGAATCACTATTATTTTCAGCGGACGGGCAGCTATCCGCTGGGCAAAGACTTCAACGCGCGCCAGGCTCCTCATGACCTGGCAGCGCTGGTCGACTTGGTAAAAGCTAATTTTGATCCGGCGATCATGCCGATGATTGTGGGGGTGGGCGATACGGTGACTGCCCAAGCTCAGAGCGATCAGGTGAAGCGCGGGGGGAGCGATCGCAATTTCCTTCAGCTCATTCAAAACCTGAATGACGTTTTTGACAGCGGCAATCTTACGGTCTACGTAGACAGCAGCGGTGGCGAATTAAAGAACCGCAAGCCGCTGCAACTAGCTGATGAGAATGGCGTACAGCAGGTAGTCCGTGGCCCTGGTGACGATGCCGATCCGCTGCGGCTAAGCGTCGCTTTTCCGGGGGGATATGAGCAGTATTGTCAGGTGTTTGCGAAGGCAGCGGGCAATCGCCTCCAGCAAAAGCCTCTTTAAAGCGTGCATCTTTCAAAAGATCTGCTGTTCTAACCGCGATTCGACAGATCCGATGCGCGATTGAGAAACTGCGTGTACTCCGGTTGAAACAGCAGTTTCACCGTGCCCGTCGGCCCGTTGCGGTGCTTGGTCAAAATGATTTCGGCGATACCCCGATCAGGTGTGTCCGGATCGTAATATTCTTCTCTATACAGCATCATAATCAAGTCCGCGTCTTGCTCGATCGCGCCCGATTCTCTCAGGTCAGACATCATCGGACGCTTGTTGGTACGAGACTCCACGCCTCGACTGAGCTGGGATAAGGCGATGATCGGTACGTTGAGTTCGCGGGCTAGGCCTTTGAGCGATCGCGTAATTTTTGACAGCTCCTGCACCCGGTTGTCGCCAGCGCCTTCCATCAGCTGCAAGTAGTCAATCAAAACTAACCCTAAGGTTCCCCCCTGTTCGGCCTGCAAGCGGCGTGCCTTAGAGCGAATCTCGGTGACGCCGATGCCCGGCGTATCGTCGATAAAAATTGGCAGCTGCGAGAGCGTATTAATCGCGTGGCCCATCGGTTCCCACTCGTGCTGAGAGATCCGCCCGGTGCGCAAGCGACCGCTTTCAATTTTGGCTTCTGAAGAGAGCAGGCGATAAATCAACTGCGCTTTAGACATCTCCAGGCTAAAGACAGCGACCGGCTGCTTGTGAGTACCGGCAATATTGCGCGCGATGTTCAGCACGAAGCTGGTGTTGTGCACACAAACATCATTGGCGACAAAGTTATGAGTATTTGGAATCGTCAGATCGTACACTTGCCGGTAACCCACGGCTTCGATTGAGACAATTTCATCCCAATAAATATCGCTGGTTGCCAGATCTT
Organism: Phormidesmidales cyanobacterium; assembly: GCA_038260635.1. Lineage (GTDB taxonomy): Bacteria > Cyanobacteriota > Cyanobacteriia > Phormidesmidales > Phormidesmidaceae > Phormidesmis. The sequence continues at coordinate 8,105 of JBBSNR010000069.1, read as the reverse complement.
GCAGCGGTTCGTGTGCGAGGGCGATCGCTAAAGCAGACAAGCGGCGGCGGCTGAGCGCTCGTTTACCAACGTGGATATTGCTGCTGCCCGTAAGCCCTGCTGCGCGTGCCAGCCCTACCCAACTTTCTTTCCCTTTTACCGCTTTAAGGGTGTCCCAAACTTCTACAGGGATTAGATCTTTGTTGGTGTGGTATTTTTTGTCTTCCACCGCTTCTAAAACTTGCCGAACAGCGGCTTCTTTACTGAAGATGCCGATTTCAGTCGCAAAGGCTGAGAGTGAAACGGCGTCGGTAATATCTAGCTGCCAAGCAGGCCGTCGAGTTTCTTTGTACTTCACCTGACGGTGTTTGATAGCGGCCACAATGCCAAAACGCAGCAGCAAATGCTGAATTTGTCGGGCTAATTTTTCGCAGACAGAAGCATAGCCGATTTGGGCCTGGCCGCTGGTGAGCACAGAAGCCCATCCGTCAGTCGCAAACAATCGATTTAGAAATAGCGATAGCTGATCTTTCGGCAACGTGAAAACAGCTTTGGGGATGGTTTTGTTGTGGGCGCTGCATCCCCAAAGCCCAAGATCGTCTAGCCATGCTGTGAGTGAGTTTTGGCCCGTCCATCGAATAGATTCGTACCCTTGAGGCGCTAGCTGTTTTGCGGAAACTTCGAGAGCGGCGCACAGCTGGTCAAATATTTCTCGCTGCGGGGCGCATCTTCCTTGACGCCATTGGGTTATGAGCGAAGGGCTGACGTTGAGCTGCCTAGCCAATAGCCTGCCGCTTATGTTGAGCGATCGCATCAATCGCTCAACTCGTTCACCGAAAGCACGGCGTTCTTGCAATAGCGCTTCAGTATCTGCTGTGACGGCTAGAGAAGGGGTTCGCGTACCGTTACTGGTATTTACGCGAACCTTAGTCCCTGAAAACTGGCAGGCTGCTTCGCTGAAGTCAGTTTGCATGAGGGAATTGGCATTTGTGAACTGAGGGGAGGTTCCCGTTAAGCCACCGTCGCCGATGAAGTAAGCCAGGAGTTTGACCTGATGCTCGGGGAGAGGCTGTTGGCCGAAGATGGGTAAATGTCTGGGGACGGCAATGCGCTCTCCTACCGCTAGTTCAGACAAAGGCTGCCATCCTCGTATCGTCAGGTAGGGATGGGTCAATGTCGTCTCCACCTGGCGTCCCAGGCGAGTAGTCACCCTGAAGACAGGCTTCATGCCATCGTCTACAAAAGCAGAAGGCTGAGTCACCTCAAATCGTAAGCGCTCATTCAGCGTCAGCAGGTCGGCCTGTCTATGGTTGTAAATAGCCTTGATGGTAGTAACCGAGCCATCGGCTAATACAATCTCAGCATCGGCGCTGAGACACTTCCCCATCGCCGGACGAGCCGCTGCGATAATCAGGTCAGAGCGCTGAAAACCCTGAGTCATGGCGTCCAGATCGTAAAAACCGCAGGCCAGGCCGGGGAGCACCATGCCGAGCGATCGCTGCTCAATATCTGAAAACGTATCGGTCAAGATATCAGAAGTCGCCGTCAGTCCCTGCGTAGGTCGCACCTGGGTAATGCCAAACAGGGCCTGCTCAGACTGATCGAGCACCGTTTCTAAGGGCGTTTCAGTTTCGTAGCCGAGCTGAATAATCTCACCGCCCGACTGGATCAGCTTGCGACGAGTGTATTTATCCAGCACCAGCTGGGCGTACTGGTCAATGTTGGCCGCGCTGATGGTGCGATCTACCAGCTGCGCTAACCGGCTCTGACCGCCCACTTTCTCTAAGGTGCCTTTGTCTTTGAGCCAGGAGGCGATGCCCATCATATCGGTCGGCAGCCCCCGCGCCTGCAAATCTAGCGCGGCCTGGTAAATGCTGCGGTGCGCCCCAATGTAAAACGCTTCTGGGCTGATAATCTCTGTCACCCGACCAATCGCCTCTGGGTCAATCAAAATGCCGCCCAAAATCGCCTCTTCCGCCTCAATATTTTGCGGCGGCAGGCGGTCAATGGCGGGTTTGAAGCGGGGCTCTTGAACCATAGGGAAGCGGAGAGAATCTGCTTTAAATAGTAAAAGGGCAGAGAGCAAGATCGCTCCCTACCCTAATTAAATTAACAGAACATTTGTACTGTCTGCCATTGAGTATTTGCCGCGTATAGTCAAAATGACTAATCGGCTGCGACTCTCAAGTTAATAGTGGCTGTGACTTCGCTGTGCAGCTTGATGTCTACTTTGTACTCACCGAGCTTGTTAATGTCTGGCAGCGTGATTTCGCGGCGGTCTACTTCTTTTCCAGCGTTCTCTTGAATCACTTCCGCGACTTCAGCAGCGGTGACCGTTCCGAAGATAGCTTCGTCTTCACCGACGGCTTTTTTCACGGTGAACATGCCGATGGTGGTGAGCGCGGTCTTAGTCGCTTCAGCCTCTTGCTTGATCGCTTCTAGGCGCTGGCGCTCTTGCTCGCGGCGACGCTCTACCTGCTTGAGCACACCGGGTGTAGCCCTGTATGCCAGACTGCGCGGAACTAAGTAGTTGCGGGCATAGCCAGAGGCGACTTCTACTAAGTCACCATTATTGCCAAGTTTGGGGACGTCCTGACTGAGGACTAATTGAGTTCTTTTTTTCGACATGGCTCTTACTAAATTTTTCCAGCGCAGCTTACAAGCTTACCGAAATTAGGCGCTAGGTGCAACTCAAAAATGTGTCGATATTCCCCGGTTAAAATCGATCCTTCATTTCGCGGATGCGGGCGAATATGGTGACCGGGTCTTGACTGCGGGCGGCTGACTGGAGAGCGGGGCTGTCCCAGCGGAGAAAGGGATTGGTGGCTTTTTCTTCGGCGAGCAGTGAGGGAACGGTGGGCTGGTTTTGCTGGCGGGCAGTGGTGACGGTTTGCAGGCGCGATCGCAGTTTCTCATTTTCTCCATCCACGCTGACTGCAAACTTCAAATTATTCAGCGTGTACTCATGGCCGCACCACACCCGCGTATGGTCTGGCAGCTGGCGCAGCTTGCCCAGTGAAATCGCCATCTGCTCAGCCGTTCCTTCAAACAGCTTGCCGCAGCCGCCTGCGAACAGCGTATCGCCAGAAAACAGGTCGCCCGGCTCTCCTTCTACTGCCGGGGTGAAGTAGTAGGCAATGTGGGCTCGGGTGTGGCCGGGGACAAAAAAGACTTCGCCTGTGCGATCGGCGAATTGAACGCGATCGCCCTGCCCTAAAAAGTGCTGCTGCCCCGGTATTCGCCCTTGGTCCTGCGCGCCGCCGTAGACCTGCGCGTCGGGAAAGCGGTCTAGCAGCTGGCGATTGCCGCCAACATGGTCATTGTGATGATGCGTATTAAAAATGGTGACTAGCGTAGCGCCAAGCTGATCGAGCTTTTTGAGCACAGGCGGGGCATCAGCAGGGTCTACCACGGCTGCCGTGTTATCAGCCTGATTGTATAAGACGTAAATGTAGTTATCGGAGCGGGCAGGCAGGCGATAGATTTCCATAGAGCAGGGTCGAAAATTAAATGAGTGAATGGACGCTTTGATCGGTAGTTTCAATGGTCACGGCTAAGCGGGCTTCTGACCTCTGCTGATTGCAGTATTTTGCTACAGAAGAATTTTTAACGAATTTTGCTGGGTGGATGAGGACAGGCTGAGAATTGTCTGTGAGATTTTCACGGTGACTCCTCAGCTATTCTCAGCAACCCTTTAATCAGCCCTCAGATGATAGCCCGGCACCGCTGGCATTCTTAAATCAGTGAAGCACACACCCCTCTACTGAATTTTCAAGGAGCCACCCATCGTGAAACGCCAATTTTTGACCGCTTTGTTTTTGACTGCTGCTACGGTTGCCATTGCCCCTATCGCCAACGCCGCTGAAGTGAAGCCCAGCGACCTGCAAGCGCTTCGCTATGAAGTACTAGATCGAAGCGGGGCCAAATCTGTTGAAGATATTCAGGCTACTCGACTAACGTTTTTAGAGAACCAAAGCAAAGCCGTCGAAAATATTCAATCTGCTCGGCTAGAGCACCTAGACAGCCAAAGCAAAGCCGTCGAGAATATCCAGGCCACTCGGCTAGCCTTTTTAGAGAATCAAAGCAAAGCTATTGATAATCTTCAAGCAGCTCGCCTAGAGCACTTAGATAACCAGACCAAAGCCGTTGATAATCTTCAGGAAGCTCGGTTAAACGGTCTTGATGCACGTTCAAAAACCAGCGATCGCTAATAGCCACCTTGATCGGGTTTAGAATCTACCAAAACAATCAGTCAACCTTCCATCCGTGCTGAGTCAGGAGCTACTGGCTCAGCATTTTAGCGGGTTTACTCAAAAGTCTTCTAAAAGTGGCGATAGACGTGCCAGCAGCGGGTCGGCTGGAGGTTTGTCAGCTTTGACTGTTACTGTATCTTCCAATCGCTCAGTAGGGGGGGCGCTCTTGGTCGCTTCAATCTGTGCCACCCTGCTCTGTAGTTCGGCCATTTGTCGCTCTAACTCCATAAACAAAATCACCGATTGAGTCGGTTCGCGGCTGACCAAAAACTGATGGAGCGCAATTTTGCACAGCTCACCAAAGCTGCCATGCTGCTTTTGCCGCAGCTCAGTCTCAATAGCGTCCAGTAGGGATTGATCGCTGTTACTGCCGTCAAAGGTAACCGTCTTGCGGACTGATTTGGGTGCGGTAGCCATGAGTGAGCGCGTCAGCGAGGTGTCAGCTGCGCCTCCCCATAAATGTACTGCCCTAAAACATTGGCGATGCGGGAGGGCTTAGCCAGGTGAGCTTTCAATTTAGCGTCTTTCAGTAGGGGGCGCAGGTCATTCCAGAAAAATTCGCCGCCGCCGCCAGTGACAATCACGTCAGTGGTGCGCTCAGGTAGCCAGCTGAGTAAACGATCGGAGAGTTCACGGGCAAAGCTCTTGCGCAAACTGGGCAAAATTTCGTCTAAATCGGCAGGCCGCGAGACACCTTTAGGCCGGTAAAACCGCTCTCCTTCGGGCCGATGAACGGCTTCTATCAGCGAAAGGGATTGGCTATCGGCCCCCTGAATTTGAGCGGCTACCTGTTCATAAAACTGAGCCATGGCAAACGATTCGCTCTGAGAGGCTCCTCGCGCAAACCGGAATCGGTCAACCATCAGCAGGTCGGTCGTTTGGTGGCCAATGTCAATAATGCCAACCGATAAGTTGGGAAAATCTGTGCTGCGCTTGTTACCCGCCTCGCTCCAAATCAGGCTGCCGTAGCCTTCTGGCATGACCCAGACCTTTTGTACATTGAGCGTGACAGCCTCCCCGCGATAGATCATCATATGCGGCCCGGACAGCAGACTGGTAATCCGCTCTTTTTCTCGGTCAAATTGCTCTTGCGAGTGGTAAGGCAGTCCTAGTACCAGGGAAATGTTGCCGCTAAGCTCAAAGAAGCCGATGCAGGCCAGGGTTTTGACCAGCGCGTCTTCTACCTTGGATTGGCCCACGCCCAGGTTTGCCCCAAAATCAGCTGCTAGCTGCCCGATCGCGTAGCCTTTGCCCTGATATTCCAGCCAAATATCCAGTAGGGGATCGCTCGGTTGAGATTCAAAGCCCCCTCGCCTGACTTGCTCCACGGTCAGATGGGCGACATTGGCCGGAATCAGGACAACGTCTTTTTGTTCGCGGCTGACGCATGTTTTAGAGGAGGTGCGACCTAAATCAACGCTGAGGAGCATTGCTTCGGTGCTGGGAGGCTGGTTATCACTCATGGGGGCGCACGATTAGAAACTAGGCCAAGTGGCTCTGAACCATCATCCTTAATTGTGGTTCATTCATAATGTTAGCCTGATGACAAACTTGAGCTATTTTTCTCGCTATCAACCGTAGGTTTTTCTCATAATTAGGCTGATTGCTGCCGAACGTCTGGATAATTAGCCCAATTAGCCGCTACTTGCCCCAATGCTGTACGCTGCCTACGGATCCAACCTGCACCCATTGCGTATTCGGCAGCGATCGCCCACGGCGCAGCTGCTAGGAACGGCGGCTGTCCCCGGCCTGTCTCTGCGATTCCACAAGCGGGGCTACACAGATTTCTCAGGTAAATGCAATATTGCGCCCTGTCAAAACGGCCTGATCTATGTCGCCATCTATGAGATATCGGCTGCTGAGATGGCTTTACTTGACCGCAGCGAGGGGGCTGGCGCTGGATACGATAGAGCGCTGATTGGCGTCGATGGATTCGGGGATTGCGTCACCTACCGAGCAGCGGCTACGCACATTGACGAATTTCTATTGCCGCTGTCGTGGTACAAAGCGCTTGTGCTCGTAGGCTGTGAGCAGCTAGCCTTTCCAGAGCGCTATATTGAGGCGATTCGCGCGGTTACAGCCGTACGGGATGGCGATGGCGATCGCCACAATACCCACATGCAGCTAGTAAAAAAATGTATAGATTGGCGGCCATAGCGACGGCATCTTTCGCCGTGAAGTCAGAAAGACCGAGGCTGTATCCGTTCTCATGCTGACAAAATCGCCTGACGAAAAGCTTTCACAGCTTCAACGTGTCGAGGCATATTAATGCATTGGAGAAGTATAGAGATGTCTAATTCTGGCAGCTCTTCACTGGCGGCAAGCTGTTCATAGTCAACGCCTTGCTCGTCAATTCTTAAATGGTAGATGGCAAGATTTCCATTCTGAAAAAACCATACTTCAGGAACTCTCAGTCGCTTATAGGCTTCTAGCTTGTCAATGCCGCCGCTGGTGACGACAACTTCAATCGCCAAATCTGGATTAGCTTGATTCGAGGCTAGCCTGTAAGACTTATCCGCTTCGCGTTTGACTAACCCTTCCTCACTTTCCAAAGTCATGGAACCTGTAGGCGTATAGTCTATCCCCAACTGAAGCAGATAGAGATCCAGCAGCGTGCCAATGCGTTCTTTGATGGTTTCGTGCTGCTCTCCAGGCATTCGCCGAATCTCCAAAACGCCGTCCAAAAAGGATAGCCGTACGCCTGGGCGAGCAAGCAGCTGTGCTGCCGCCTTAAATTCTCGCCAGGTCAAGCCGCCGATGGTGATCGGCTGGTCGGGTTGGGTGAGCGTTTGAGTCATCTCGTGTCAATCTTGCTGACTGTCTGTATTCTAATCAAAATCTAATTGATCAAAAAAGCAGGGCCGAAGCCCTGCTTAGTCGTCGGAGCTATCAGAGAGAATTAACCCAGTAATTAGCCCAGTGCGGCTGCACCGCCCACCACTTCTAAAATCTCCTGGGTAATGGCGGCCTGCCGGGCCTTGTTGTAAGAAAGTGTGAGCGACTTCATCAGATCTTTGGCGTTTTCACTCGCACTGTTCATAGCCGTCATCCGTGAAGCTAGCTCACTGGCGGCAGACTCTTGCATCGCTCTCAAAATTTGGTTGTTGAGATACAGGGGCAGCAAAGCATCTAAAATTTGAGCCGGATTTTGCTCAAAGATCATGTCTTTAGGAAACTCGCTGCCTTCTGACTGCGGCGCGGCGGCACGCTCTACCGCCAAACGACCTTCCCGGCTGGTGAGCCGAAAAATCTCATCGTCGCTGGATTCCAAACCCTGTGGGTCGAGTGGTAGCAGGGTTTGCGTGACTGGCTTATTGCTCACCAAAGAGAGAAACTTGGTGTAGACCAGCTCAACTCTATCGACCGACTCCGATAGGAATAGAGAAAGCAGCTCGTCAGCAATCATAGAGGCTTCTGCTGCGGTCGGAATTTGCTCTAAGCCGGTGTATTTGGCATCAATGGGCGCGTTGCGGCGCTCAAAGTACTGAACAGCCTTACGCCCGACCAATACATAAGAGAAATCTAGACCTTCTGCCTTAATTTCTTTGGCCCGGTTCTCAGCTCGGCGAATGACGTTGGCATTGTAGCCCCCGCAAAGGCCGCGATCGCCCGAAATCACCAAAAGCGACACCTTCTCCACATCCCGCTGCTGCAAAAGCGGCAGGTCGGAAGTATCTTCAAACTTCAAACGGCTCTGCAAACCGTACAGCACCTGGGCCAGACGATCGGCAAAGGGCCGGGTCGCATTGACCTGGGCCTGAGCCCGGCGTACTTTGGCAGCTGCCACGAGCCGCATGGCCTCAGTGATTTTGCGCGTGTTTTTGACCGACTGAATGCGATCGCGAATCAGTTTTAGATTAGCCATAGTTACGC